>JBDTMD010000041.1:0-9039 GCA_039934435.1 Burkholderiales bacterium | reverse complement strand
ACCATCGCGCAAGAAGTCGGCATGCCGATCAAGCTTGCCGGGCGCATCCAGGCCGGACTGCCGATCGCCAACTTCGCCAACTACGCGAAGATCGCGCGCGAGTTCAGGTTCGAGGAGCGCGTCGGCAATTCGGTGATAGTGAAGGACCCGGTGGGCGTGGTCGGCGCCATCACGCCCTGGAACTATCCTTTGCACCAGATCGCGCTCAAGGTAGCGCCGGCGCTCGCCGCCGGCTGCACCGTGGTGCTGAAGCCCTCCGAGGTCGCGCCGTTCAATGCTTTCATCCTCGCCGAGGTCGTGGAGGCTGCCGGGCTGCCGAAGGGCGTGTTCAACCTGGTCACCGGCATGGGCCCGGTGGTGGGCGAAGCGCTCGTCAAGCACCCGAGCGTCGACATGATCTCGTTCACCGGCTCGACGCGCGCCGGCAAGCGCATCTCGGAAGTCGCGGCGCAGCAGGTGAAGCGCGTCGCCCTGGAACTGGGCGGCAAGAGCGCTTCCGTCATCCTGGAGGACGCCGACCTCGCCGCCGCGGTGAAGGGGACCGTGAACGGTTGCTACCTAAACTCCGGCCAGACCTGCACCGCGCTCACGCGCATGCTGGTGCCGACCTCGAAGTACGACGAAGCGGCAAAGCTCGCGGTGGAGGCGGCGAAGGGCTTCACCCTCGGCGACCCGCTGCTGGAAACCACGCGCCTCGGTCCCCTTTCCTCGCAAGCGCAGCTCGATCGCGTGAGGAGCTACATCAAGAAAGGCGTGGAAGAAGGCGCCGAGCTTCTCACCGGCGGCGCGGACAAGCCCGAAGGCGTGCCGGGCGGATACTTCGTCAAGCCGACGATTTTCGGCAAGGTGAAGAACTCGATGACCATCGCCCAGGAGGAGATCTTCGGGCCGGTGCTCTCGATCATCCCGTACAAGGACGAGGAAGAGGCCGTGAAAATCGCCAATGACTCGCCCTACGGGCTGGCGGGCGCCGTGTGGTCGAAAGACGACGCGCGGGCGCAGAAGGTGGCGCGGCGCATTCGCGCCGGTCAGATCGACGTCAATGGCGGCGCCTTCAACATGAACGCGCCCTTCGGCGGCTTCAAGCAGTCCGGCCTCGGCCGCGAGGCGGGCGTCTACGGCCTCGAGGAATTCCTCGAGCTGAAGTCGCTGCAGCTGAAGGGCTAGAGCCGGCTACCGCAGAGCGCGGGCGCGCAGCTCCCGGCTGAAGGGGCAGTGCGGCTTAAGCGCCAGACGCTCGCTGGCGAGCGCCTGTGCCAGAGGCTTGTCGCCGGCGCGCAGCGCGGATTCGATGAGCGTGCGCTGCACGATGTCGCGCTGCGCGTGGCTGCCGCCGATTACGTTGACCCGGTAGCGCACCGGCATCAGCAGGTCGACCGCCTGAGCATACTTTTCGCGTCCGAAGGCCTCGATCGCCCGCACGATCGCCAATCCTGCCTCGCGTGCCATGCGGCCGTTGGTGCCGTGCTCCGCGGCCGAGGCCTCGGCCGCCTTGAGCAGGCCGTCAGCCGCGGCGGTACGCCCGGCGGCAACGAAGGCGGTCATGGCGTGCAGGTCGTTGAAGGCGTAAAAGCCGTTCTCGTTGCCCTTCTCGAAGGCATCGGCAAGTTCCTCCCAGCGCCGCCCCGTGTCCAGCCTGCGCAGGTGCATGCGCCAGAGCAGCGCCGCCGCGTCAAGCATCATGAGTCGAATCTCGCTCGGCTGCGGCCGCACCCCCTGGTCATAGATCTCGAGGGCGCGCTCCGGATTGCCCTGGTCGAGGTGGTAGATCGCCGTATGCCACCAGTTGTGGAAGGCAAACCCGTTGTCCTCCTGCGCCCAATGGGCCATGCGGCCCTCCATGAAGCCGATGCCCTCCGCCTGGCGCGCCTGCATCTCGAGCACGTGCGCCACCGCATGCTGCGCCCAGCAGTCGTCGGCTTCCAGCTCCAGCGCGCGGCGGCCTGCGTCCTCGGCCTCGCCGTAGGCGCCGCACTCCTCCAGTCCGAAGGCTCGCATGCCGAGCACGATGCCGTACGCGGGGTCATCGCCGCTCCATGCGGGAAGGGCGCGCGCCACGCGGCCGCGCAGGTTGTCCCGGTCGCTGTGGAAGAAATCCGCTTGGTGCCCGACCTGCAGCGCGAGCAGGTCGCGCGGAACTTCGGCGAGCAGGCGATCGAGCTCGGCGCGATGACCTTCCCAATCGCCCGCGGCCCACAGCTTGAGCGCGCGCGTATGGCGCCGCTCGCGATCATTCATGTCCTTTCGCATGCCTTCCAGCCGCGCCACGCTCTCGCGGATGCCCGGAAGCATGCTGCGCTCCCACATCGTGACCAGAACCTGCGCGCGCAGCACCTGGCCCATGGCGAAGCCGGGATCCTCGGCCAGCGCCTGGTCGATGATTGCGACTGCGTCGCCGCGGTAGATGTTGAAAGCGCGCAGCGCGTGCTCGTAAACCTGCATGCTGTGCGCGCTTCCACCCGAGACGGGCACTCCTCTCGCGTCGTTCATGTGGACCTCCGTTTCACGATTAACGCGTCCACCGCCAGCACCCGAGCCGGGTTGCAGCGAAGCGGGTTCACGTCCAGTTCCTCGATCTCGCCGGCGAGATCTGACACCAGCTCCGAGATCCTTGCAATTGCATCAGCAAGCGCGTCCAGGTCCACCGCTGCGCTGCCGCGAAAACCGGTCAGCAGCCGGTAGCCTTTCAACCGGGCGAGCATCGCTTTCGCTTCCGCCACCGACACCGGGGCGAGCGCGGCGACACTGTCCTGCATCAGTTCCACCAGCACGCCGCCGGAGCCGACCAGCACCACCGGCCCGACGACCGGATCGACGCGCGCGCCGACGATAACTTCGACACCGTCGAGCATCGGCTGCACCAGCACGCCGCGCAACTTGTGGCCACGCGAACCGGTCTCGATATCCGCGTAGGCGCGACGCAATCCCGTTTCGTCACCGAGGTTGAGCTTCACCACGCCAAGCTCGGTCTTGTGCAGGATGGTTGGCGACTCGGCTTTGAGCACCACCGGGTAGCCCAGGGCGCGCGCTGCGGCGATCGCTTCCTCGAGGTTGCAGGCGAGGCGTTCCTTGACCACCGGCACGCCGTAGGCCGCAAGCACACGCTTTGCTTCGCTTTCGGTAAGGATCGCACCCGCCTTGGCCAGCAAGGCGCGCGCCGCCTGCGCCGCCCCGGGCGGCGACAATCGGGGTGCGCCGGGCGCGGTCGGTTCCGCGTGCGCCTGCCACGCGGCGATCGCCGCGAAGCAACGCTCCATCGACCGGAACACCGGGATCTTCTCGTCTGCCTCATAGGCGTCCGATCCCGGCCCCTGCAACCATTCGGAAAGCCAGACCAGCACCACGGGCTTGGGCTGCTCGCGCGCGAGCGCCGCCATTGCCGGCACGCGCTCCTTTGCCGTTTCGACCATCGCCACGGTCGCCGGCACGACCAGCGCGCCATACTGAACGTCATTGAGCAGCGCGCGGCAGCACTGGCCGAAGGACTCGGGCACGCTCAGCACCTGGCCGGTCGGATCGCAGGGATTTCTCGCCGCGCCGAACTCCGGCACGATGCTGCGCAGCCGGGCGACCGTCGCCGGCAGCGGCTGCGGCATGGGCACGCCGTGCATCGCCGCTTTGTCCGCCGCCATCACGCCGGCGCCGCCGGAGCCCGAGATCGCCGCCACGCCGCGCGCGAGCGCCCGCCCGGCGGCGGCGAAGAAGGACGCGGTTTCCAGTAGTGCGTCGTAGTCGTCCACCGGCACGAAGCCGGCGCGCGCGAACAGCGCGCGCCACGCCACCGCCGAGCCGGCGAGCGAGCCGGTGTGCGAGCGCGCCGCGGCCGCGCCGTCCGTGCTGGTGCCGAGCTTGAAGACGATCACCGGCTTGCCGTGGCGGCGCGCGCGCGCGCCCGCCTCGAGCATGCGCGCCGCGCTCGGCGCACCCTCAAACAGGCACGCGATGGCGCGCACCGCTTCATCCTCGGCCATCGCCGCGACCAGATCGCCCACGTCCACGTCGGCGGAATTGCCGGCGGAAAAGAAATAACGGATGCCGTATCCCCGGTCCCACGACTGCGCCAGCGAATAGCCGAGCGCGCCCGACTGGCTGACGACCGCGATCGCGCCGGCGCCTGCGGGCGTGCGCGCATATTCGGGAATGAAGGTCATGCCGGCGCGCAGCGCATGATTGACCAGTCCCATGCAATTCGGCCCGAGCATCGGCATTTTCGCGGCGCGCGCGATGTCCGCCAGACGGCGCTGCGTGCGCCCCGCGTCGTCGTGCGCCATCTTGCCGGAACCCGAGGCGCCGACGATGGCGGCGCCGGCGCCGGCGGCGGCGGCTTCTTCGAGCGTGTTCTCCACGCCTTCGCGCGGCACGACGAGCACGACGCAGTCGGGCGCACGCGGTAGCGCGGCGAGCGAAGCGTAGCAGTTGCGCTCGCCGATGCGCTCGTACTTGGCGTTCACCGGGAAAACTTCGCCTGCGTACTGCGCGAGATTCTCCAGCGTGCGCATGCCGAACGAGCCGGCGCGCGGCGACGCGCCGACCACGGCGATCGAGCGCGGCGCGATCAGCCGCTCGAGCTGGGCGCGCGTGTACGTCGCGCGGTGCTCCGGTGTTAGCATAGCCGCGACGATAACAGCACCGGCCCTCATGAACGTCAAGCAGCTTTTCGATCTGAAAGGGCGCATCGCGCTGGTGACCGGCGGCTCGCGCGGGCTCGGCCTGCAGATGGCCGAAGCGCTCGGCGAGATGGGCGCGCGAGTCGCGCTTACGGCGCGAAACAAGGACGAGCTCGACGAGGCCGTCGCCGACCTGAAGGCGCAGGGCATCGAGGCCACGGCCTGGGTGTGCGACCACGGCAAGCGCGACGGCATCGCCCCCGCGCTCGAGTCCATTCTCGCCAAGCTCGGCAAGGTCGACATCCTCGTCAACAACGCCGGCGCCACCTGGGGCGCGCCGGCCGAGGATCATCCGCTGGAGGCCTGGGACAAGCTGGTCAACCTCAACCTCACGGGCACCTTCCTCGCCTCGCAGATCGTCGCCAAGAAATCGATGATCCCGTCGAAGTGGGGCCGCATCGTCAACGTCGCCTCGGTCGCCGGGCTGATGGCGAGCGACCCGCGCGTGGTGAAGACGGTGGCCTACAACGCCACCAAGCACGGCGTGGTCGGCATCACGCGCCAGCTCGCCGCGGAATGGGGCAAGTACGGCATCACGGTCAACGCCATCTGCCCGGGATTCTTTCCCTCGAAGATGACCAGGGCGACCCTCGATACGCTCGGACGCATGGTGGCCGAGCTGACGCCAACCAAGCGCCTCGGCAACGAGGAGGACTTGAAAGGCCTCGTCGTCCTGCTCGCCTCGGAGGCTTCGCGCCACATCACCGGCCAGGCGATCGCGGTCGACGGCGGCGCGCTGCTCATATGAGTGCCGACGCGAAGTTGACATTCACACGCGATTACCAGAAGCGCATTCCGTTCGTCGCACACCTCGGCCTCACGACCGAAGAGCTCGGCGCGGGCACGGCGAAGCTGTCCATGGCGCTGCCCGAGCACTTCACCAACAGCCTCGGCACGGCGCACGGCGGCGTCATCATGTCGCTGCTCGACGTCGCGCTGTGCACCGCGGCGCGCACGCTGCACCCGGATTCCACCGGCGTCGTCACCATCGACATGTCCACCTCCTTCATCGGCGGCGGCAAGGGCAACCGGCTGATCGCCGAGGCACGCGTGCTGAAGGACGGGCGCAGCATGACCTTCGTCGAGGGCGAGGCGAAGAACGCCGACGGCTCGCTGGTCGCCAAGGCCATCGGCACGGTGCGCGTGCGCAATCCGGAATCCAGAGAGGCGGGACGCAAATGACCACCAACCCCTATTCCGCTCCGGCCGCCAAGGTCGAAGATATCGCCGCGCCGCAGGGCAAGTTCATTCCAGGCGGGCGCGCGGTCGCGTCCGGCCAGGGCTGGATCTGGTTCACGCGAGGCTGGGATCTGTTCCGGCTCCAGCCGGGCCTGTGGGTCGGAATGATGCTGACGCTGCTCGTGATCCTGCTCGCGCTGGCGTTCATCCCGCTGCTGGGGCCGCTCGCCAACGCACTGTTGTGGCCGGCGCTCGAGGCCGGGCTGCTGATCGGCTGCGGCGTCCTCGCCGGCGGCGGCCGCCTTGAATTCGGCCACCTGTTCGCCGGATTCCGCGACCGTTTCGGCACGCTGCTCGGCGTCGGCGCGATCTCGATCGGCATTTCGATGGTCATCGGAATTTTCATCGCTTTCGTCATGGGCGTCAGCATGTTCACGATGTTCGGGGGCGGCCCCGCTACGGTCCTCGGACCGCAGGCGATGATGGCCATGGCGCTTCCCGGCCTGGTGTTCCTGGCGCTGCTTTTGCCGCTGTTCATGGCGATGTGGTTCGCGCCGCCGCTGGTGGCGTTTCATGAGCGGGGTGCCGTGGAGGCGATGAAGGAAAGCTTCTCCGGCTGCCTGAAAAACGTCGTGCCGTTCTTCGTCTACGGCCTCGTCGGACTCGTACTCTCGATCCTCGCCTCGATCCCCATGGGCCTGGGATGGCTGGTGCTCGGGCCGGTGATGATCGGCTCGGTGTACGCGTCCTACCGGGACATCTACCTCGAGAGCTAGGCGGCGCCGCGCTCCTCGGCCGGGGGACCCTCGATCACCAGCATCAGGTCGTCGGCCTTGACCTCGGTGTCGCCCAGGTCCCAGAACAGGATGCGCTTCTTCTCCCGCTCAATGCCGATCACCAGGCACGGCAGCGCGCGCACCTTGCGCCCGATCTCATCCTGGTTCGGACGGCGCTCGCTCAGGCGTACGCGGCCGCGCTCGGTCAGCATCTCGTTGATCAGCCCGACCGTGTAGGCGCTCTCCACCGCGTCAGCGAGCAGATAGCCGCCGACGCGCGCCGGCGAGACGATGACATCGGCGCCGCCCTGGCGCGCGAGCTCGGCGTTCTCGTTCTCGCGCACGCTGGCGATGATGCGCAGGTCCTTGGACAGCTGGCGCGCGGTGAGGGTGGCAAGGACGGTGGTGTCGTCGCGCCCGACGCAGATGATGAGAGCGCGCGCCTGCTGCACCACGGCGCGGCGCATGATCTCCTCGCTCGTCGCGCTGCCCACCAGCGCGACGAAGCCGGCCTCGGCGGCAGCGCGTGCGGCGCTCTCGTTCTGGTCGATCACCACGACGCGCTCGGGCTTCTCGCCTTTGGCGACCAGCTCCACCGCGGCGATGCGCCCGCTGTGGCCGAAGCCGCAGACGATGACGTGGTCGGACAGCGAATCCTCGAGTTTTCTCATGCGGCGCTCCTCCATCATGCGCTGAAACACCATCTGGTAGGCGGTGCCCACGAATACGAACAGGACGAAAAACCGGATCGGCGTGACGAAAAAGGAGTCGATCATGCGCGCGCGGTCGGTGATCGGCACGATGTCGCCGTAGCCGACCGTGGTCACGGTCACCATCGTGAAATAGACGACGTCGAGGAACGACACCACGCCGTCGGACTGGTCGTGCAGGCCCGCCCGGTCCAGCCAGAGCACCACCACGACGGCCACGAACAATGCGATCACGACCGCCAAGCGCACCGCCAGCGTGCGCGCCGCGCTCGATTCCTCGTGCCGCACCAGCAGCCGGGCGCGCCGGTCCGAGCCGCCCCGCGGAAACAGCTGCAGGCGCAGCAGCCGCGCTAGCAGCCGGGATTCGTCTTTATCTTCGGCCATCGCGGCGCGCGGCGCGGCGGCGCTTGCGTTTCAGCGCGGCGGCGGCTCGATCCCGCCGAGGTAGAAGCGATTCCACGTCGGCGCCATCACCATCTCGTTGACGCAGGTGCGCGCCGGCATCGTGGCAACGAACAGGATCGCTTTGCCGAAATCTTCCGCCTGCGCCATGCGCGCGCGCTCCTCCGCGCTCGGCGGCACCGGGCGCTTCTCGAGGATCGGGGTGGCCACCTCGCCGGGCAGGATGGAGGTGGCGCGGATGCCGTTCGCGCACTCTTCCATGTTGATCGACTCGCTGACGGCGATCACCGCGCGCTTGGTGGCGTTGTAGGCCGGCCCGGTGAGCACGCTCGCGTAGCGCCCGGCCCACGAGGAGATGTTGATGATCAGGCCGCCCTTCCTCGCGCGCATGCCGGGAAGCACGGCGTAGCAGCAGTAGAACAGGCCATTGAGGTTGATCTTGACGACGTCGTCCCAGCCCTCGAGGGTCATGCTCTTGAGGTTGCGCTTGCCGCCGCCGATATTGGTGCCGGCGCTGGTGACGAGGATGTCGATGCGCTGGTGGCGCTTCTCGATGTCCGCGGCGCACTTTTCCACCGCGGCGCGGTCGCCCACGTCGAGCAGCGTCGCCTCGGCGCTGCCGATCTTCTTCAGTTCGGCGAGCGCGCTGTCGTTGGTGCGCGCGGTGCGCCCCGAGATCACCACGTGGGCGCCCGCCCCCGCGAGCTCCTTGGCGCCGGCCAGGCCAATGCCCGAGCCGCCGCCCGTGACCCAGGCGACTTTCCCCTTCAGTTCAGTGCCGGGCATATTGCTTCGCGCCGAACAGGTTCTCCTTCTGCTCGGGCGTCATTTCGGCGCGGCGACGCTCGGCAAGCACTTTCAGCGCCCGCTCCACCGCGGGTCGCGCGGCGATGCCGTCGCGCCAGCGCTGCACGTTCGGGTACTCCGAAATCTCCACGCCCTGGCGCTCGGGGAAGCGCATCCACGGCATCGTCGCCATGTCGGCGATGGTGTAGTCGTTGCAGGCGAGGAACTTGGATTCCTTGAGCCGCCGGTCGACCACGCCGTACAGGCGGTTGGCCTCGTTCTTGTAGCGGTTCATGGCGTACTCGATCTTCTCCGGGGCGTAGCCGAGGAAGTGGTGCGCCTGGCCGAGCATCGGCCCGACGTGGCCCATCTGGAACATCACCCACTGCATCACCTGCCAGCGCTTGCGGATGTCTTCGGGCAGGAACTTGCCGGTCTTCGAGGCGAGGTAAAACAGCATCGCGCCCGACTCGGCGAGCGCCATCGGCTTGCCGCCCGGACCGTCGGAGTCCACCATCG
>JBDTMD010000040.1:0-9070 GCA_039934435.1 Burkholderiales bacterium | reverse complement strand
AGCAGGCAGTCGACGCCGGCGAAATAGAAGTCGAACACGCCGGCGAGCCGCGCGCCCTCGAACAGCGCGTTGTCGCGGAACAGGTCCGCGTGCACCGGTCCGCGTGGCAGATCGGGAAAGCGCTGCCGCGCCTGGAACGCGAGCTCCGCCTCGAGGAGCGTGTTCTGCGCGGCATCGAGAAACGGCTCGACTTCACGCGCAGCCAGCCGCCACCAGCGGGGTCCTCGCGGGTTGTCCAGGTACGCGCCGTAGGAGCGCGCGGCAAGGTGCATGCGCGCGAGGAGCGCGCCCAGTTCAGCACACTCCCCGGCGCCCGGGTGCTCGACCGAGCGGCCGGGCAGGCGCGTGACGAGCGCCGCCGGCTTGCCGTTCAGCTCGCCGAGGTAGGCGTCGTTCAGGTCGGCGACCGGCGCCGGGCAGGGAATGCCGTGGCGCGCGAGGTGCGCCATGAAGTCGAGGTAGAACGGCAGCGCGGGTGCGGGCAGGCGCTCAAACAGCGTCAGCACGTAGCGGCCCTGCGCAGTGGTGACGAAGTAATTGGTGTTCTCGATCCCGGATTTGATCGGCTCGAGCGTCTCGAGCGCGCCAACGGAGTAATTGCGCAGCCACGCCGCGAGCTCGGGCTGCGAGACGGGGGTATAGACCGACAAATCAGTCGACGTGCATGACCGGCTGCGCCGGGCGCAGGCCGGGGTCGAGCGCATCGCGACGCATGCGCCGGATTTTACTAGAGGTTGAGCAGCACCTCGCGCTCCTGCGGCGAGGGCTCGAAGCCGCGCTTCTCGTAGTAGGAGAAGATGGCCTCCACCACGGCGCGCGGCTCGTCGATCACCTGCAGCAGGTCGGCATCGGCGGCATCGATCATCGCCTCAGCCAGCAGCCGGTCGCGGATCCATTCGAGCAGCCCGCGCCAGTAGGGCGCGTGCATCAGGATGATTGGCATCTTGCGCGTCTTTCCGGTCTGCACCAGCGTCAGCGCTTCGAACAGCTCGTCGAGCGTGCCGAAGCCCCCGGGCAGCACGATGTAGGCGGTGGCGAACTTCACGAACATCACCTTGCGCGCGAAGAAATGCTTGAAGCGCATGCTGATGTCCTGGTAGCGATTGGCCTGCTGCTCGCGCGGCAGGTCGATGTTGAGGCCGATCGAAGGCGAGGGTCCGGCGAACGCACCCTTGTTCGATGCCTCCATCACGCCCGGGCCGCCACCCGAGATCACGGCAAAGCCCGCCTCCGAGAGCAGGCGCGAGACTTCCTCGGCGAGCCGGTAGTAGGGCGTGCCCGGCGCGACGCGCGCACTGCCGAACAACGACACCGCGGGCCGGATGTGCGCCAGGCGCTCGGTCGCCTCGACGAACTCTGCCATAATGCCGAACACCCGCCACGCCTCGCGCGCGCTGATATCCGGCGCGCGGCTCGCAGGCCTGGGCAGCTTGTCGTTGCTCATCGTGTCAGGGAAAGCTCCGCAAAAGACGCTCCTGCTCGTCGACGGCTCGTCGTACCTCTACCGGGCGTTTCACGCGCTGCCCGAACTGCAGGGTCCGAACGGCGAGCCGACCGGCGCGATCCGCGGCGTGCTGAGCATGCTAAGGCGGCTGGCCGAGGACTACAAGGCCGGGTCGCTCGCCTGCGTGTTCGACGCCAAAGGGCCGACGTTTCGCGACGCGCTTTATCCCCAGTACAAGGCGAATCGGCCGTCGATGCCCGAGCCGCTCGCGGCGCAGATCGAGCCGCTCAAGGAAGCGGTGGCCGCGCTCGGCTGGCCGGTGCTGGCGGTCGAAGGCGTCGAAGCCGACGATGTCATCGCCACGCTCGCCGCGCAGGCAACGCAACGCGACTGGCGCACCATCGTCTCCACCGGCGACAAGGACCTCGCGCAACTGGTCGACGCGCACGTGACGCTCGTCAACACGATGACGAACGAGACGCTCGACGTCGAGGGTGTAAAGCGCAAATTCGGCGTCGCGCCAGAGAGAATCGTCGACTACCTGGCGCTCACCGGCGATGCCGTGGACAACGTCCCCGGCGTCGACAAGGTCGGGCCGAAGACCGCGGCCAAGTGGATCCAGCAGTACGGCTCGCTCGACGAAGTCATGCGCCGAGCCGGTGACATCGGTGGCGCGGTGGGCGCGAATCTGCAAAAGTCGCTCGACTGGCTGCCCAAGGGTCGGCGCCTGCTGACGGTCAAGCGCGACGTCGCGCTGCCGCTCGAGCTCGAGGACCTGCTGGCGAAGCCCGACTCCGAAAAGCAGCGCGCGCTCTACGAGCGCTTCGGCTTTCGCACCTGGCTTGCTGAGCTCGGCGGCAAGGCGCCGGCCGCGGCGCCGGAAGAAACGGCAGGACCAACGCAATCCGAGCGCCGCACCTACGTCACGCTCGGCGACGAGGCTGCGCTCGAGGACTGGCTCAAGAAGATGGAGCAGGCGGCGCTCGTCGGTTTCGACACCGAGACCACGGGCCTCGAGCCGATGGTGGCGCAACTGGTGGGCATGTCGTTCGCATTTGGCGCCCATGCGGCCTACCTGCCGCTCGCGCACCAGTATCCAGGCGCGCCGGACCAGATCGGCGTGGCGCGCGCGCTGCAGGTCCTCAAGCCCTGGCTGGAAAGCGCGGCGCACCACAAGGTCGGCCAGAACCTGAAATTCGACGCGCACGTGCTCGCCAACCACGATGTCGCCCTCGCCGGCATCGCCCACGACACGCTGCTCGAATCCTACGTGCTCGAAGTGCACGAGCGCCACGACCTCGATTCGCTGTCGCAGCGCCATTTGGGCTGGACGACGATCGGCTACGACGACGTCACCGGCAAGGGCGCGGCACGCATCCCGTTTTCGTCCGTGAGCGTCGAGCGCGCCACCGACTACGCGGCCGAGGACGCGGACTGCACGCTCGCCGTGCACGCCGCGCTGTACCCGCGCATCGCCGCCGAGGAGAAACTCAAGCGCGTCTACGAGACCATCGAGATGCCGGTGCTGCCGGTCCTCCTGAGGATGGAAAGAAACGGCGTGCTGCTCGATCGCGAAAAGCTCGAGGCGCAGAGCCACGAGCTGGGCAAGGAAATGCTGCAGAAGGAACAGGATGCCTATCAGGCGGCCGGCCAGCCGTTCAACCTCAATTCCCCCAAGCAGATCCAGGAGATCCTGTTCGACAAGCAGGGCCTGCCGGTGAAAAAGAAAACGCCCAAGGGTCAGCCCTCGACGGACGAGGACGTCCTCGAAGAGTTGGCGCTCGACTATCCGCTGCCCAGGCTGCTGCTCGAGTACCGCGGGCTGACGAAGCTGAAGTCCACCTACACCGACAAGCTGCCGAAGATGATCCACCCCGGAACCGGGCGCGTGCACACCACGTACTCGCAGGCGGTGGCAGTGACCGGGCGGCTTTCCTCCAACGATCCCAACCTGCAGAACATCCCGATCCGCACGCCGCAGGGGCGGCGCATCCGCGAGGCGTTCATCGCGCCGCCGGGCTGCCGCCTTCTGAGCGCGGATTACTCGCAGATCGAGCTGCGCATCATGGCGCACCTCTCGGGCGACGCGGGACTGCGCCACGCCTTCGCGCACGGGCAGGACGTGCACCGCGCCACCGCCGCTGAAGTGTTCGGGCGCGCGCTCGACGCGGTCAGCGCCGACGAGCGGCGCACCGCGAAGGTGATCAATTTCGGCCTGATCTACGGCATGAGCGCCTTCGGCCTGGCGCAGAACCTGGGCATCGAGCGCACCACGGCGCAGGCCTACATCGACTCGTACTTCTCGCGCTACCCGGGCGTCAAGCGCTACATGGACGGCACACGCGAGAAAGCGCGCGCCGACGGCTACGTCGAGACGGTGTTCGGCCGGCGCCTGTGGCTGCCGGAGATCAAGTCCTCCAACCCGCAGCGACGCGCGGGCGCCGAGCGCGCGGCGATCAACGCGCCGATGCAGGGCACGGCCGCCGATCTGATTAAGCTTGCCATGATCGCGGTGCAGTCGTGGCTCGACGAAAACCGGCTCGGTGCCAAATTAATCATGCAGGTGCACGACGAGCTGGTGCTGGAAGTGCCGGAAGGCGAGCTGGCGCGAGTGCGCGACGGGCTGCGTGATCGCATGCAGGACGTGGCGCAGCTCGATGTGCCCCTGATCGTCGAAATGGGCGTCGGCGCCAACTGGGACGAGGCGCACTAATTAGCACTAATAAGGCACTAATAAGGGACAGTCCTCATTTTTCTCATTTGCGACCGGTTCGCAAATGAGAAAAATGGGGTCTGTCCCTATTTAAGCAGCGCGCCGAACACCTTCTTCAGTAGGCTTGAGGCGCTGCCCACCGGATCCTTGCGGATCTTCTTTTCCTCTTCCCCGACCATCAGGTAGAGGCCCTCCAGGGTCTTTTCCGTCACGTAGTTGTCGAGGTTGGCATCCTGCGCGTCGACCAGGCCCACGCGCACGCCGCGCTCGGCGTACTGGTTGTACTTCTGCGCCAGCCCAACGCGCACGGTCGATCGATGCACAATCGGCAGGAAGCGCTGCCGCAGCTCTGCCGAGGTGGTGCGGCGGAAATACTCGGTGCCCGCGGTATCGCTGCCGGTGAGGATGCCCTTGGCGTCCTGCACGCTCATCTGCTGCACTGCGTCGACGAACAGCTGCTTCGCCTCCGGGACAGCCGCTTCCGCCGCGCGGTTGAGCGTCACGATCAACTCGTCGGCGTATTTCGCCATACCGAAACGGCGCATGTTTTTCTCGGCGCGGCGCAGTGGCTCGGGCAGCGGGATCCTGACGCTCGCATCGCCGAGGAAGCCGTTCTCGCGCCCCAACTGCGCCACTGCGGCGCGGGAACCCTTGTCGAGCGCGCTCTTCAAAGCGTTGATGGCGTCGCGGTTGCTGATGTTTTCGAGCTGCGCCCAGGCGGGCGCCGCCAACACAAGGCCGACGATTAGCGGGACAATGCGCACCCTGCTCTCCTCATGAAAACGCAGACCAAGCTTATCGTTGTTGTCGGCGCGCTGGCAATCGCCGCCGGCGCCGCATTCGGCATCCTGCAGCGCCCCGAGCTGCCGCAGGCGCGATTCGTCGCGCTCTCTGGCGCCAATTTCAGCACCGCGGATCTGCGCGGCCGCGTGGTGCTGGTAAATTTCTGGGCCACGTCCTGCGCCATCTGCGTGGCGGAAATGCCGAAGATGGTCGACACCTGGCGCAAGTACGCGCCGCGCGGCTACGAAATGGTGGCGGTGGCGATGAGCTACGACCATCCCAACGCGGTGGCGCAGTTCACGGCGTCGCACGCGCTGCCGTTTCGCGTCGCGCTCGATGCCAGCGGCGACGTGGCGCGCGCCTTCGGTAACGTCAGCGTCACACCGACCACGGTTCTTCTCGACAGAAGGGGACGCATTGTCGCGAAGTATGTCGGCGAGCCGGATTGGCAGGAGTTTCACGCGCGCATCGAGCGCGCGCTCGCCGCACCGGCGTAGTTGTCGCTGTCAGGCGACGCACCGCCCGCCGCGGCAACGCGTTCATTTTTTCGATTCCGGCAACTTGGCGCTTGGCATGCGGTCACACAGACCGTGAGTCGCAGTCAGGACTCGCGCTATTTCCGATAACAAAAAGAAGGGGATGTAAATGAAACTCTACAAGGCGGCGCGCACCATGCTGCGCGTAACCGCGCTCGCCTGGGCGATACCGCTCGTGCAGGCCGCGGAACCACCACAAGCCGGGGCATCGCGTCCGCTGGCGAACAGCGTCAAGATCATGCGGCTCGCCGCCCATGCCGGCAATGACAGCTCGTCGATCAGGATCGGGCAGAAGCGCAGAAAAACGCTAAAGACGTAAAGGCTGCGCCGGGTCTGCGCGGCCAGTTCGCAAATCCGGTGCGTGAACGCACATGCGGGGGATGGGGGGTTCTCTAAAGTGGAGTCACAGCTTCGGCGTTGCCGGGGCAAACGATTAACCCACTTGAAAAGGAACCACGCCATGAAACGTCAAATCCTCGCAGTTGCTCTTGGCAGCCTGTTCGCGCTGCCCGCCTTTGCCAACAACGAAATCGACCCCGGTTACACCGCGCCGATGTCCGTCTCCAGCAAGAGCGTGGAGCAGGTGCGCGCCGAACTGATCGCCGCGCAGCGCGCCGGCGACGTGGTCGTCAACGCCGAACTGGGCACGACCGAAAAGTCGATGCAGACCGCCGGCAAGAGCCGCGCCGAAGTGCTGGCCGAAGTGGCGCAGTCGCGCCGCACGGGCAACTACATCGTCAACGCCGAGCTGGGCACCAAAGCCAACCAGCTGTAAGCAGCGCGTCTCACGCAAACGCGGCGCCGCAGGGAACTGCGGCGCCGTCTTTTCCTGGCGGCGTCGCGTAAACTGGGGCGTCCAACGCCCCGATGGCAAAGCCCGCCCAACCTTCCAGCCTCGGCCTGCGCGCAATAGCACTGCTGCAGGGCCTCGCGCCGGAGCGCCTTGAACTGCTGGCACGAGAGTGCGCCTGGCGCAATTTCGAGGCGGAGCAGCGCATCATTTCGCGTGCGGCCGCCGATCGGGACCTGTACTTCATCATCTCCGGGCGCGTGCGCGTCACCACCTATTCCGCGGCCGGCCGGCAGGTGACGTTCCGCGACTTCGGCGCCGGCGAGCACTTCGGCGAGGTCGCGGCGATCGACGGCATGGCGCGCTCGGCCGACGTCGTCGGCCTCGAGGCCGGATTGCTGGCCTCGCTGCCGTCGGCCGCCCTGAAGCGGCTGCTGCTCGAGCAGCCCGCGCTGGCGGAGCGGCTGCTGCGAGATTTCGCCAGCCTGGTACGCCGCCTATCCGAGCGCGTGATCGACCTGAGCACGCTCGGCGTGCACCAGCGCCTTTATGCCGAGGTGCTGCGCCTGGCCCGCGACTCGGGCGTGAAGGGCAACCGCGCGCGCATCGATCCGGCACCCAAGCATGCCGACCTCGCCAGCCAGGTGAGCACCTACCGCGAGCAGGTGACGCGCGAGCTCTCGGCGCTGGTTAAAGCCGGGGTGCTGGGGAAGAATGGGCGCGCCCTTCTTGTTCTCGACGTCGCACGCCTGCAGAAGATGGTCGAAGAGGTGAAATCCGGTGCGTGAACGCACATGCGGGGGATGGGGGGTTCTCTAAAGTGGAGTCACAGCTTCGGCGTTGCCGGGGCAAACGATTAACCCACTTGAAAAGGAACCACGCCATGAAACGTCAAATCCTCGCAGTTGCTCTTGGCAGCCTGTTCGCGCTGCCCGCCTTTGCCAACAACGAAATCGACCCCGGTTACACCGCGCCGATGTCCGTCTCCAGCAAGAGCGTGGAGCAGGTGCGCGCCGAACTGATCGCCGCGCAGCGCGCCGGCGACGTGGTCGTCAACGCCGAACTGGGCACGACCGAAAAGTCGATGCAGACCGCCGGCAAGAGCCGCGCCGAAGTGCTGGCCGAAGTGGCGCAGTCGCGCCGCACGGGCAACTACATCGTCAACGCCGAGCTGGGCACCAAAGCCAACCAGCTGTAAGCAACGCTTGTCAGGAACGCGGCGCTGCGGGAGACCGCGGCGCCGTTTGCTTTTCAGGCAATCGCCACCAGCTCCAGCGGCGCATCGATGCCGGCCACGGGCCGCTCGCCCGCAATCAATCGACAGCGCGCATCGGCATAACCCTGGGCGCGCGCCTGCTCGAGCGTGGCGCGCGTGGTCAGCGCCCGCACGCCTTCTTCCTTGGTGTGCGCCTGCAGCTTCGACGCGCGGTTCACGGGATCGCCGAGCACCGCGTACTCGAATTTGCCTTCTTCGCCGATGGTGCCGCAGATGACGGTGCCGACATCCAGGCCGATGCCGACCTCCGGCGCGCAGTCGCCGCGGGCGCAGCTCTCGTTGACCCAGCGCCCCAGGGAGTCGACCAGCGCTTCGGTACAGCGCAGCGCGTCCGCGGCGTAGGTAAGGGTGGCACGCACCGCACCGAAGGTGACCATGATGCCATCGCCGAGGTAGGTGATGATCGCGCCATGATGGCGCTGGATGATCGGCACCGCGAGGTGCTGAAATTCCGCCACCAGCGCGATCAACTCCCTGGGCGTCAGCAGCGGCGTCAAGCGGGTAAAGCCGCGCAGATCGATGAACATCGTCGCCGCCTCGCGCGCTTCGCCCTCCCCGGGCTTGAGCAATTCGTCGGACCAGATCAGCTGCTCGGCGACTTCCGGCGGGAAGTAGCGCGCCATCTGCGCCGCCGCGGCCTGCACCGCGGCGGCCTGCTCGAGAAGCTGGCGGCTGCGCAGGGCGGCGAGCGCGAGCAGAACCGACACCAGAAGCAGCGACACGATCTTGTCGACCTCGCCGCCGATCAGAATCTTCGCCGCCGTCATGTACTCGACGTAGTCGCGCGTGACGAGCTCCATGCCGCCGGGCGCGCCGAGCGCGTACAGGAGCAGCGCCAGCCAGCCGAGCGCGGCAGTGGCCCCGGCAAGGAGCACGTAAGCGGGAGAAAAGCTGAGCGTGCGCAGCGCGATGAAGATGAAGAAGTAGGCGAAGGTCGGGGCCTTCAGGTAGAACGCCGCCGGCTGTCCGTACTCGATGTGGAATCCCCAGATGGTGACGGTGAGCAGCGCCATGTCGACGATCACCGAGACGGCGCGCAGCGCCGGGGTCAGGCGGCCGGTGTAGGCAAGATGCAGCCGCAGCGCGGTAAAGGCGGCATAGATGGCAATTGCCCAGGGCGCCGGGCGGAAGATGACGTCGGCCGGCGAGGTGCTGGGGGCGACGAAGTAGAGCGTCGCCAGCGTGGCGATGATCGCCGCCTGCACCCAGCCGGTGAGGATCTCGCTTCTTTCGCGCTGCGCCTCGATGGCGCGCAGCACGCGCGCAGGCAGGCGCGGCACGGCGGGTTGCGCCTGCGCCGGGTCAGTCTGTGCCATGCCCGTTTCTGCCATTAGCCTTCCGGTGGGTCGCGCGGCGGCGCTTACCCTTACGCCACGCGCCTAGTTCTTCAGCCGGTACCCGGTCCTGAAGATCCACCACACCACGCCGAGGCACACCAGCAGGAAGCCGAGCGTCGCGGTGAGGCTGATGCCTACCGCGACGTCGGCGGTGCCGTAAAAGGACCAGCGAAAGCCGCTGATCAGGTACA
>JBDTMD010000039.1:0-9080 GCA_039934435.1 Burkholderiales bacterium | reverse complement strand
CGCCGGCTCGGTGCTCGTGTTCGTCGCCTCGGCCTTTGATCTGGTGCGCTACAGCCTGTACATCCTGATCTTCGCCGTCGTCGTGCAGGCGGTGCTGTCCTGGGTGAATCCGGGCTCGCCGGTGCAATATCTGTTCGACGCCATGACGCGGCCGTTCCTGCGGCCGATCCGGCGCTTCGTACCGCTGCTAGGCAACATCGACCTCTCGCCGCTGGTGCTGCTGGTGATCCTGCAGATCGCGCTCATCGCCCTGGTGCACCTGCGCACCGCGGTGTGGAGCGCGCTCTAGGCCCGGTCGCTTCAAGCAAGATCTTTGGGATCGACCTCGTTCAGAAGACGTTCGCCTTTCACAAAGCGCGGCAGGTTGTCGAGAAACAACTGCTCCCAGCGCCTGCGCACGCCGCTGCCCGAAAACGATGTGTGGGATGTCAGCCGGATTTTCGGATGCGCCCATAGCGGGTCGTCGACGGGCAGTGGCTCGGTGTGAAACACATCGAGCACGGCGGCCGCGAGCCGGCCATCATCGAGCGCCTTGATCATCGTCGCATTGTCGATCAACCCGCCGCGGGCGATGTTGACCAGCACGGCGCCCGGCTTGATCGCGTCGAAGAACGTCTTGCCCGCGATATGGCGCGTGCTGTCGTTCAGCGGGCAGGCAAGCACGATGACGTCCGCGGTCGGCAGGAATCCGGGCAGGTCGGCAGTCGTGCCCGCGCGATCGACCGTCGGGCCCGCCTCGGGCGAGCGCCGAACGACGGTTATGTTGGCAGCAAAAGCCTTGGCCCGATGCGCAACGGCGCGGCCGATCGGACCAAAGCCGATGATCAGCCAGCTCGTCCCGGAAATCTCCCGGAATGGCGTGCGCTGCCATTTCTTGCCCGCCTGCAGCGCGCGCTGCTCAGCGAGCGGCTGGAAAAGCGCGATCACCTGCGCCATTACGTATTCCGAAATCGCAATCGCCTGGGCAGAGCTGTTGCAGATGCGAATCCCTTTGGTCGAAATCTGCTTGTACGCCGGAGCGTCGAGACCGGCATTGAAGGTCTGCAGCACCTCGATCGACCGGCATTTGAGCGCCACATCGAATGCCGTCTGCAGAACGCCCTCAAGGCTGAGTTCCGGACTCAGCCAAAGATAATCGAGGTCGACATCGACAGGATCCACCCTAGTGCCACCGATTTCGAATTTTCCATCGAGTCCAAATGGGATGACCTTGACGTCGAGCCCCAGGGCGTCGAGGCGATCTTTGATACCGCTGTAGGAATTGGCATACATCGCCACCGAAATTGCCATGCGACCCCGCAGATTGGTAAGGAAGATTTCCGCGGCTACGCTAGCACAGCCGGGTGCCGGCGAGTCGCCGCCGGCTAGCGCTTGAAGCGGATTTCCCTCGGGTAGGGAAAGACGTCCTCCTGCACGCCGGCGCGCAGGCGCGTCTGCTTATCGATCCAGAACTGCGGGTCGATGAGGTCGGCGTGGCGCTCGAGGAACAGCGCGCGCGACTGCGCGCCGGTGACGAGGAATTTCTCGAACTGCTCGGGAAAGACGTCGTGCGGCCCGATCGAGTAGTACGGCTCGGCCGCCATCTCGTCGTCGAACGAGCGCGGCGGCGGGATGCTGCGAAAGTTGCACTCGGTCATGTACGCGATTTCGTCGTAGTCGTAGAACACGACGCGCTCGTGGCGCGTGACGCCGAAGTTTTTCAGCAGCATGTCGCCGGGGAAGATGCCCGCGCCGGCGAGCTCCTTGATGGCGTCGCCGTACTCGTGCAGCGCCTGGCGCACACGCGCCGTCTCGCCGTCGCCGATCGCCTCCTCGAGATACAGGTTCAGCGGCTGCATGCGGCGCTCGATGTACATGTGCTTGATGACGACCTTATCGTTCTCGAATTCGATGTTCGAGGCGGCCTCGACCTTCAGCTCTTCGAGGAGCGCCGGAGCGAAGCGCGCCAGGGGCAGCGCCACCAGCGAGTACTCGAGCGTGTCCGCCATGCGCCCGACGCGGTCGTGCATCTTCACCAGCAGGTACTTGTCGAGCACCGTCTGCCGGTCCATTTCCTTGGGCGGCGCGAAGCGGTCGCGGATCACCTTGAACACGTAGGGAAACGAGGGCAGATTGAAGACCAGCATCACCATGCCCTTGATGCCCGGCGCGACCTCGAACTGGTCGGTCGAGTGCTTCAGGTGGTAGAACAGGTCGCGGTAGAACAGGGTCTTGCCCTGCTTGGCGAGGCCCACGCTCATGTAGATCTCGGCGCGCGGCTTCTTCGGCATCAGCTGGCGCAGGAACGAGACGGTCGCCGCCGGCACCTCCATGTCGACGAAGAAGTAGGCGCGCGCGAACGAGAACAGCACCACCAGCCGATCGGTGTCGAGCAGCAGCGCGTCCAGGTAAAGCTCGCCGCGCTCGTTTTGCAGGATGGGAACAGCAAAGGGAACCTCTTCGCTGCCGTTCACGATCTTGCCGACGATGTAGGCCGCTTTGTTGCGGATGAAGAGCGACGCCACCACCTGGATCTGCAGGCTCGGGCGCGCACGCGCCGGCCGCGGAAAGCGTTCGCGCAGCGCCCGCAGCACGCTGCGCAGGTCGCGCGGCTGGTCCTCGAAGGCATTGGCGAGCGCGAAATCGCGCACGATGCGCTCGAGCGTGGCGCGCAGGCCGCCGCCGGCGCGCGGGTAGTAGCTGCGGTAGGCCGGCTCGTCGCCCTCGAGGTGTTCGGTGGCCACGGCCGGGCGCCAGAAGATGAATTCGTTGTGGTAGTAGCGGCGGTGCAGCACCTGGCAGGCGACCGAGTTGAAGAACGTCTCGGCGCACTCGGGCTGCCGGTGCTCGTGCAGCAAAGGGATGTAGGCGAGCTTGATCGCCGGCCACAGCGACTCTTCGGTTTCGGCTTCCGGGAAGCGCGCGCACACCGCGTCCACCGCTTCCTGCACGCGCCGGTCGTACATCTGGATGCGCTCGCGCGCCATCTCGCGCAGCGCGCCCCAGTCGGCGCGCTCGAACAGCCGCTTGGCGCGCGCCGAGGCCTCGCGAAACAGCAGGTAATGCCGGTCGAAGCCGGCGCGGATCGCGCGCGCCACCTCTGCGGCGCGCTCGCCGCGCGCCGCGTGGATCGGCAGGACCTTCGCCGGTGCCGTCAACTCAGGCGACCTTCTTCGCCTTTTCCTCGCCAACGCGCTGCGCGCGTTCGTCAAAGAACTGCGCGTCCTCGGTCGAGCCGTGCAGCGCGCTGGTGGAGGCCTTGCCGCCCGAGACCACCTGGTTCACCTCGTCGAAGTAGCCGGTGCCGACCTCGCGCTGATGCTTGACTGCGGTGAAGCCCTTGGCCGCGGCGGCGAATTCCTTCTCCTGCAGCGCGACGAAAGCGCTCATGTTGTCGCGCGCGTAGCCATGCGCCAGCTCGAACATCGAGTAGTTGAGCGAGTGGAAGCCCGCCAGCGTGATGAACTGGAACTTGTAGCCCATGGCGCCGAGCTCGCGCTGGAACCTGCCGATGGCGGCGTCGTCCAGGTTCTTCTTCCAGTTGAACGAGGGCGAGCAGTTGTAGGCCAGCATCTTGCCCGGGTACTTGCGGCGGATGCCCTCGGCGAACTTCTTCGCGAAGGCGAGATCCGGCGTGCCGGTCTCGCACCACACCATGTCGGCGTACTCGGCGTAGGCGAGGCCGCGCGACAGCGCCTGCTCGAAGCCCTTCTTCGTGCGGTAGAACCCTTCCGAGGTGCGCTCGCCGGTGAGGAACGGCTTGTCGTTCTCGTCCACGTCGGTGGTGATGATGTCGGCGGCTTCGGCGTCGGTGCGCGCGAGGAGCACCGTCGGCACGCCCATCACGTCGGCCGCGAGGCGCGCGGCGACGAGCTTTTGCACCGCTTCCTGCGTCGGCACCAGCACCTTGCCGCCCATGTGGCCGCATTTCTTCACCGAGGCGAGCTGGTCTTCGAAGTGCACGCCCGCGGCGCCGGCCTCGATCATCGCCTTCATCAGCTCGAAGGCGTTCAGCACGCCGCCGAAGCCCGATTCCGCGTCCGCCACGATGGGGGCATACCAGTCGATATCGCCCTTGCCCTCCATGGTCTGAATCTGGTCCTGGCGCATGAGCGCATTGTTGATGCGCCTTACCACCGAAGGCACTGAAGTCGTCGCGTACAGCGACTGGTCGGGGTACATGGAAAGCGAGTCGTTCGCGTCCGCCGCCACCTGCCAGCCCGAGAGGTAGATCGCGGGCACGCCCGCTTTCACCTGCTGCATGGCCTGGTTGCCGGTCAGCGCGCCGAGCGAGTTCACGAAGTCGCGCTCGCGGCACAGCCGCCACAGCTTTTCCGCGCCCAGTTTCGCCAGCGTGTGCTCGATCTGCACGCTGCCGCGCAGCCGCACCACGTCTGCGGCCTTGTAGCCGCGCTTCACGCCCTGCCAGCGCGGATTTTCGGCCCAGTCCTTGTTCAGGGCGGCAATTTCCAGGTCACGTTTTTGCATGAGATTCCTTGTCGAGGGATGAGTGATGCATCCCATGCACCATAGCCAGAGAAATGGCGCGGAGCAACAATTCGATCGCGCGGCCTTTAGTACACCTTAAACAAGGATTTACAACTACTTAGAGCGACACCGTTTCACCATGCGGATGTCGATTTCAGAAATGTGCTGCTGCGCAATACCTCAGGTCTGGACGAGCTTGCGGTGGCGATGAATGCTCATGAGCAGGCCGATGCCGACGAAAAGCGTGGCCAGGGCGGAGCCGCCGTAGGAGATGAAGGGCAGCGGCACGCCGACAACCGGCACGATGCCGGCCACCATGCCCATGTTGACGAACGCGTAGGTGAAGAAAATCAGCGTCACCGCGCCGGCCAGCAGCCGCGCGAACAGCGTCGGCGCCTGCGCGGCTATCGACAGGCCGCGCGCAATGAGCAGCGCATACAGCGTGAGCAGAACGACGTTGCCCACCAGCCCGAACTCCTCGGAGAACACGGCGAAGATGAAATCGGTGTGGCGTTCGGGAATGAACTCGAGGTGCGTCTGCGTGCCGTTCAGCCAGCCTTTGCCGCCGATGCCGCCCGCGCCGACGGCGATTGTCGACTGGATGGTGTGGTAGCCCGCGCCGAGCGGATCCTGCGTCGGGTCGAGCAGCGTCAGGATGCGGCGCCGCTGGTAGTCGTGCATCAGGCCCCAGAGCGGCGGCAGGCTGGCAAGCGCGAGCACGGCGAGTCCGGTCAGCACCTTCCAGCCGATGCCGGCGAGGAAGATGACGTAGAAGCCCGCGGCGGCGACCAGCAGCGCCGTGCCGAGGTCGGGCTGGCGCGCGATCATCGCCACCGGCACCGCCAGCAGCACGCCGGCAACGGCGAAATCGCGCAGCTGGATGGCGCCCTCCTTGCGATGGAAATACCACGCCAGCATCATCGGCATGGCGATCTTCATCATCTCCGAGGGCTGGAAGCGCATCACGCCCAGATTCAGCCAGCGCCGCGCGCCATTGACCACTTCGCCGCCGAGCGCCACGGCGATCAGCAGCACGAGGCCGGCGGCGTAGGCGGGCAGCGCGAAGCGCGCCAGCGTCTGCGGCGGCACCTGCGCCACTGCCCACATGGCGGCGAGCGCCACCGCGAGGTTGGCGACCTGGCTCGCCACGCGCGAGGCATTCTCGTAGCTCGCGGAGTACAGCACGCCGAGCCCGAGGAGGCTGAGCGCCAGCGCCAGCGTGAACAGCGTCGGGTCGATGCCTTCGAGCAGGCGTGCGCGCAGGCGCCGCAGGGGATAACCGGCGATCTCCATCAGTCGCTTTGCGCGTCGCTCTTCACTTGGGCCTCGGGCGCCGCACGCCGCGGCGCGGCCGGCAATTTGCCGAGCAGATAATAGTCGAGCACGGTGCGCGCGATCGGCGCGGCGGCGCGCGCGCCGAAGCCGCCATTCTCCACCAGCACGGCGAGCGCGATCTTCGGCCCGTCGAGCGGCGCGAAGGCGATGTACAGCGAATGATCGCGCAGGCGTTCGGCGACCTTGTCCTCCTCGTACTTCTCGCCCTGCTTCATGCCGACGACCTGGGCGGTGCCCGTCTTGCCGCCGCTCGTGTACTGGGCGCCGACGAACGAGCGCGCCGCCGTGCCTTCGATATTGACCCCCGCCATGGCCTGCTTGATGAAGGCCAAGTGCGCCGGCTGCAGTTGCAACTGGCGCACCAGCTCCGGCTCGATATTGCGGCGCTCGCCGGTGCGCGGGTTGTCGACGTGCGAGACTAGGTGCGGCCGGAACATGGCGCCGTTGTTGGCGAGCGTGGCGAGCGCCTGCGCGAGCTGCAGCGGCGTATAGGCGTTGTATCCCTGGCCAATGCCGATGGAGATGGTCTCGCCTGGATACCATTTCTGCTGCTCGGGCTGCGAATAGCGCGCATGCTTCCATTCGGGTGAAGGGAGCACGCCGGAGACTTCGCCCTCCAGATCGATGCCGGTACGCGCGCCAAAGCCGAAGCGCTTCATGAACGCGGCGATGGCGTCGATGCCGAGGTCGTTGGCGAGCATGTAGTAGTAGGTATCGGAAGACAGGACGATCGACTTGTACAGGTCTACGGTGCCGTGCCCGCCGCGGACCGAGTCGCGAAAGCGCCGGTCGCCGAACACGAAATAGCCCGGGTCATGGATGGTGCTCTCCGGCGTGCGCTTGCCGAGCTCCAGCGCGGCGAGCGCCATGTAGGGCTTGAAGGTGGAGCCCGGCGGGTACAGGCCGGCGATGGCGCGGTTGTTGAGCGGCCGGTCGGGCGAGTTCATGAGCTCCTCCCAGCTTTGCGGGTCGATGCCGTCGACAAACAGGTTCGGGTCGTATCCCGGCCAGGAGACGAAGGCGAGCACCCCCCCGGTCGCCGGCTCGATGGCCACCAAGGCGCCGCGTCGCTCGCCAAAGGCGCGCTCGGCCACCTCCTGCAGCCGGATGTCCAGCGTGAGCGCGACGTTGTTGCCGGCCTGCGGCGGCGTGCGCGACAGCGTGCGGATGCCGCGCCCTGCGGCGTCGATCTCGAGGCGCTCGAGGCCGGTGACGCCGTGCAGCTCCTGCTCGTAGCTTGCTTCGATGCCGGCCTTGCCGATGTAGTCGCTGCCGCGGTAGTTGGCGGCAACGTCCTTGGCCTCGAGCTGCTCGAGGTCGGTGCCGGTGATGCGGCCGATGTAGCCGATGACGTGCGACGCATGCTCGCCATAGGGATACTTGCGAAACAGCCGCGCCTTGATCTCGACGCCGGTGAAGCGCCAGCGGTTGGCGGCGATGCGCGCCACCTCCTCGTCCGAGAGGCGCGTGCGGATCGGCAGGCTCTCGACATTCTTCGTTTCCGCCATGAGCTTGCGAAAGCGCGCGCGGTCGCGCGGCTGGATGTCGACGAATGCGGCCAGCTCGGCGATGGTGGCGTCGATGTTGCGCACCTGCGCCGGAAAGATTTCCAGCGTGTAGGCGAGATAGTTTCGCGCCAGCACTTCGCCGTTGCGATCGAGGATCAGGCCGCGGTTCGGCGGCAGAGGCACGATGGCGATGCGGTTTTCCTCCGCCTTGGCGCTGTAGGCCTCATGCTGCAGGACCTGCAGCCAGACGAAGCGCGCCAGCAGCAGGCCGAAGGCGAACAGCACCGCCAGGCCGGCAATGCCCAGCCGCACCTGGAAGGCGCGCAGCTCGCCCTCGGTGTTCCTGAGCTCGGCGAAACTCATAGCGGACGGTGATCGTCGAGCAGCGCCCGCCGGCGCTGCGGCAGGAGCAGCAGCCACGTCACCACCGGCCACAGCAGCGTTCCGAACGCCGGTCCCGCGGCGAGCACCCAGCCCGGGAACTCGGCGCCCGCGGCGAGGCGCACGCCGAGCGCCACCGCCTGCGCGCCCTCCAGCAACAGCAGCACGTGCAGCATCTGTCCCCAGAGGTCGAACCACAGGATGCGGCGCGACAGCGCGATGGCGGCGAAGGCGAGCGCGGAATAGGCCAGCGCGTGCTGGCCGAGCAGCACGCCGTTGCCGGCGTCCACCAGCAGCGCCAGCGCCCAGCCGGTGGCCAGGCCCACGCGCCGCGGCTGGCGCACGCACCAGAAGGCGAGCGTCAGGGCGACGAAGTCTGGCGCCAGCATAACGTTGGACCAGGGCATGAAGTCGAGCAGCAGCGCGCCGACGAACGAAGCGACGATGGTGCCGGTGCGAACCGGCATCAGGATGTGCGTGCGATCAGGAGCCATCGACCACCGGCTTGCGTGCACGGCGCGTGCGCGCGCCCTTGCGCGCCGCGTCGTCGTCGGGATAGGCGGGCGGGCGGGCGCCGGGCGACAGCACCAGCGCGTAGCGGCCACGCTCGATGCCGGCGACCGGTTGCGCCAGCACGCGTGCGAACGTATACGAAGCGTCGCGCTCGACGCGAATCACGGTCGCCACCGGCAGGCCCGCGGGGTAGGTGCCGTCGATGCCAGAAGTGACGAGCATGTCGCCGCTTTCGACGTCGGCGTTCGCCGCCATGTAGCGCAGCTCGAGCAGCCCCGAGGCGCCGTCGCCGAAGGCGATGGCGCGCAGCCCGTTGCGCAGCACCTGCACCGGGATGGCCTCGCTCTTGTCGGTGAGCAGCGTCACCTCGGAGACGAAGGCGTGCGCGCGCGTCAGCTGGCCGATGACGCCGACCTCGTCAACCACGGGTGAGCCCGGACGCGCGCCGTGCTGCGTGCCGCGGTCGACGATCACCTTGCGCGAATAGGGGTCGCGTCCGGAGTACAGGATCTCCGCCGGCAGCACTTTGCGCTCGAGCCGCTCGGTGGCGCCGATCAGCCGCCGCAGGTTCGAGGCCTCGGCCGCCGCCGACTGGAAACGCTGCGCATCGAGCGCCGAGGCGAGCAGGCGCGCGCGCAGATCCTCGTTCTCCGCGCGCAGCTGCGCCTGGCTGGCGAAATAGCCCGCTACGCCTTCGGCGATGGCCACCGGCAGGCGCGCCGCCTGCTGAATCGGGTAGGCCGCGAGCGTCAGCACGCTGCGGATGGCCTCGGCGTAGCCGAAGCGCGCGTCGAGCACCAGAAGCGTCAGCGACAGCGAGGCAAAGAACGCGAGCCTGACGAGGGGAGCGGGGCCGCGAACGAAGAACGGCGGTGG
>JBDTMD010000038.1:0-9118 GCA_039934435.1 Burkholderiales bacterium | reverse complement strand
ATCAGGCAGCCGCGCACGATCTGGTCGTTGACGCGCACGGTGCAGGCGCCGCAGACGCCGTGCTCGCAGCCCAGGTGCGCGCCGGTGAGGCCGAGCTCCTCGCGCAGGAAATCCACGAGGTGCTGGCGCGGCTCGATGCGCCGGCGCACCTCGGTGCCGTTGACGGTGAAAGCAGTTTCTACAGCGTGGTCCATGCGCGCTCCAGGAGCACCCGCGCGAGGTGCAGTTTGGTGGCCGAGGCGTGGTACAGGTCCGCGGGCGGTTGCAGGTCCTTGGCCAGCGCGGCCTTGGCCGCGTCGAGGTCCTTCGCTTTTGCCGCGTTCAGCGCGAGCACCGGCCGGTCGGCGGCGCCGAAATAGGCGAGGCGCTTCGCGCCGTTGGTGGCAAAGGCGGCGAGGCCGACGGTGGCGTAGTCGCCCTGGCGCCGCGCGAGCTCGAGGAATGCCGAGCGCTCGTCCTTCAGTTGCGCCGTGATCTCGACGGCGGCGAGCAGCTCGCCGGGCTTGAGGTCGGTCTCGAACAGTCCCTTGAAGAACTCCGCCGCCTTGATCTGGCGCTGGCCGGCGCCGCGGCGCGCGAACAGCACGCCGTCCATGGCGAGCACGCAGGCGGGGTACTCGGCCGCCGGGTCGGCGAGCGCGAGCGAGCCGCCGATGGTGCCGCGGTTGCGGATCGCGGGATGCGCGATTTGGCGCACCGCCGCGGCGAACAGCGGCAGGTGTTTCGCAATGACGTCCGATGCCTCGAGCTCCGCGTGCGTGGCAAGCGCGCCGATGCGCACCACGCCTTGCTCGAGCGTGATGCCTTTCAGCTCGGCGAGCCCGGTGATGTCGACGAGCAGCTCCGGGGACGAGAGCCGCATGTTGAGCGACGCGATCAGGCTCTGGCCGCCGGCGAGCGCCTTCGCGCCCGGGCGCTCGAGCAGCTCGAGCGCTTCCGCAAGCGAGCGCGGTTTCGCATAGGCAAACGGCGCAGCCTTCACCGGGTCCTCCTCCTCGGGCCCGATTATGCCCGTCGAAGCGCGTCCGCGGCTACCCTACAATAGCGCCGATGAGCTACCTCGTCGGCATCGACATCGGCGGCACTTTCACCGACTGCGCCATCGTCGATCGCGCGGGCAAGCTCCTGACCACCAAGGTGCTCTCGACGCCGCAGGACTTCTCACAGGGGATGATGGATGCGCTGAAGACGGGGGCCGAGGCGCTCGAGCTTTCGCTGGACGAATTCTGCCGCGACATTGCGTTCCTGTCGCACGGCACCACCGTCGGCACCAACACCATCATCCAGAAGAAGGGCGCGAAAGTCGGCCTCATCACCACGCTCGGCCACGAGGACGCGATCCACATCATGCGCGGCTCGCGCGGCTACGGCGGGCGCGACATCCGCAAGGTGGTGCATTTCCCGGAGACCTCCAAGCCCGCGCCGATCGTCCCCAAGCGCCTGATCCGCGGCGTCTCGGAGCGCGTCGACTGCTTCGGCGAAGTGGTCGCCGCCCTGAACGAGGCGCAGGCGGAAAAGGCGATCCGCGATCTGGTCGCCGAAGGCGTGCAGGCGATCGCGATCTGCTTCCTGTGGTCGTTCCGCAATCCGAAGCACGAATTGCGCGTGCGCGACCTGGTGAAAAGGCTCGCGCCGGAAGTGTTCGTGACCTGCTCGGTGGACATCGCGCCGAAGTGGGGCGAGTACGAGCGCGTCACGGCGACCGCGCTCAACGCCTACCTCGGCCCGGTGATGTCGGGCTACCTGGCGCGGCTGGACCGCACGCTCACGGACTTGGGCTACGCGCACGGCCTGCAGATCGCGCAGTGCGGCGGCGGCACGGTGCCGGCGGCGCGCGCCGGCGAAGCGCCGCTGCTGACGCTCGACTCGGGCCCGGTGGCGGGCGTCACCGCCTCGAGCTTTCTCGGCGCCGCGATGGGCGAGAAGAACATCATCACCACCGACATGGGCGGCACCTCGTTCGATGTCTCGATCATCTACGGCGGCAAGCCGGCCTACGCCTTCACCAGCAACACCGACCAGTACGAGTATTTCCTGCCCAAGGTCGACATCCAGGCGATCGGCGCGGGCGGCGGCAGCCTCGCGCAGGCGCATCCCGAGACGCGCACGCTGACCGTGGGCCCGGAAAGCGCGGGCGCCTTCCCCGGACCGGTGTGCTACGGCCGCGGCGGCACCGAGCCGACGGTGACCGACGCGCAGCTGGTCCTCGGCTACCTCGATCCCGACAATTTCGCCGGCGGCCGCATGAAGCTCGACCACGCCGCGGCGCGCGCCGCGATCGAGGCGCTGGGCGCGAAGATCGGCATGGGCGCCGTCGAGTGCGCGGCCGGGATCTGCCGCATCGTAGAGCTGAACATGGCCGACATCATCCGCAAGGTCACGGTGGAGAAGGGCTACGACCCGCGCGACTTCGTGCTGTTCGCCTTCGGCGGCGCGGGGCCCGCGCACGCGGGCGTGTTTGCCGCCGAGCTCGGCGTGAAGAAGATCATCGTGCCGCAGCGGAAAGCGGCATCGACCTGGTGCGCGTTCGGCGCCGCGGCGGCCGACGTGCTGCACATCTTCGAGCACAGCGAGATCCTGGCGACGCCGGTGCCGGCCGGGCGGCTGAACGCCAACCTCGACGCCATCGAGAAGCGCGCGCGCGCCATGATGGCGGGCGAGGGCATCGTCAGTGCGCGGCAGCGTTTCGAGTTCTCGCTCGACGTGCGCCACCGGGGTCAGATCAACGAGGTGGAAGTCCTGATGCCGTGGAAGCGCGTGCCCGCGGACTACGAGCCGCGGCTGCGAAAACTTTTCGTCGAGCGCTACGAGAAGCTCTATGGCCGCGGCTCGGCGCTCACCGGCGCGCAGCTCGAGATCGTCGTCGCTCGGCTGCGCGCGCGCGCCCTGACGCCGCGGCCAAGGCTCATCAAGGTGCGCGGCATGTCCCGGACCATCCCGCGCGGCGCCGTGCTCAAGCCGCGCACCATCTGGTGGCAGGGGCTGAAGAAGACGCCGGTGTATGACGGCGAGAAGCTGGCGGCGGGCAATGTGATCCGCGGGCCGGCGATCGTCGAGACCGCCGACACCACCGTGGTCGTGCCCCCGCGCACGACACTGCGCGTCGATGCGCTCGACAACTTCGAGTTGAGCTTTGACCGGAAAGCCCACAGGAGACGCCAAAGATCGTGATGAATTATCGATTTGTCCCATCGACCCCCGCGGAGCTATGCTGGCGGTCACGCCATGGAAACGACCGATCGCCGGATGGATGCCGCCACCTTCAACAGCTCGCCGCACTTGATGGCGGTGGTGGCGAGCGACAGCATGCTGAAAGTCGTGAACGCGGCCTGGGAGAAGTTGCTCGGCTACCGCTCGGACGAAATCGTCGGCCGCAAGCTGCTGCGGCTGGTGGACGATACGGATCGCGCGACCGTGCTGAAGCTGATCAATTCGCGCATGGATGCCGGCGCGCGCCCGATCGAGCTCAACCTGCGCTGCAAGGACGGGACCTATCGCGCCTTCGAGTGGGAGGCGCGGCGGGTGGCGGGCGAACAGACGATGTTCATCACCGGCAAGGATGTCACCGACAAGCGCAAGCTCGAGGTGACGCAGAACCTCAAGGTCTACGAGCTGTACGCCGAGGCGGCAAGACAGCGCAAGCTGAACGAGCCCTCGCGCTAGCCCCGGGGGCGTGGCGATAAACGCCCCCCTGCGCAAACTGAGTGAGCTGGCCGGCGTCGAATTCGACGGCGTGCGCACGGGCTATGTGCCGCCGAAGAAGCTCACGATATCGCCGAAGCTCAAGCTGCACCGCAAGGCGCAGCGCGACATCGACCCGGTGACCTTCGAGGTCGTGCGCCATGCGCTGTGGAACGTCAACGAGGAGCACGGCGCCACCATCCAGCGCCTGTCGGGCTCGCCGGTGGCGATGTACGCGCTCGATCTGAATCCGTCGATCCTGACCGAGGACGCCGAGTTCGTCTATTTCGGCCCTTACATGCAGTACATGTCCGGGGTCACCGACACGCAGGTGAAGTGGACGCTCGAGAACCGCAGCGACAACCCGGGCATCCGGGACGGCGACATGTTCCTCGCCAACGATCCGTGGGTCGGCGCCGCGCACCAGATGGATGTGATGCTGCTGTGCCCGGTGTTCTGGAAGGGGGAACTGTTTTGCTGGGTGACCAACTGCCTGCACCAGTACGACATCGGCGGCATCACGCCCGGAAGCTTCTGCCCGTCGGCGCGCGACGCCTTCGACGAAGGCATCCTGATCCCGCCGGTGAAGATCGTGGAAAACAACGAAATCCGGCGCGACATCGAGGAGGTCTACCTGCGCTCGTCGCGCAAGCCCTCGGCGGTGGCGCTCGATTTCCGCGCCCAGTTCGCCGGCAACATGACCGGCCGCGACCGCGTCCTGGCCCTGATCCGGCGCTACGGCGCCGCCACGGTGAAGGGCGTGATGAAGAAGATCATCGACGACGGCGAGCGCGCGTTCCTGAAGAAGCTCGACCGGCTGCCCGACGGCGTCTGGCGCGACCGCACCTACGTCGAGTGCAGCGCACCCGGCGATCGCGGCGCGCACCGCGTCATGCTGACGCTGAAGAAACAGGGCAGGAAGCTCACCTTCGAGAACGAAGGCACCGATCCGCAGGCCGGCGCGATCAACGCCACCTACTCGGGCTGGCGCGGCGCGATCATGGTGGCGCTGAACGAGCTGCTGTGCTGGGACCAGTACTACGCGGTGGGCGGGGCGCTGCGCCACGTCGATTTCAATCCGACGCCGGGGACGCTGAACTGCGCGGATTTTCCCGCCTCGGTATCGACCGCGCCGGTGCAGTGCATGGAAATTTCCCTGTATCCGGCCTACAACGTGCTGTCGAAGATGATCTACCCGGACAAGGAGATGCGCCGCGACATCATGTGCATCGGCGGCACCAGCCAGTGGCCGGCGACGATCTTCCGCGGCATCGACCAGTGGGGCGAGCGCTACGGCTACATATTGGTCGATCCGATCGGCGGCGCGATCGGCGCCTTCTCGCATGCCGACGGCATCTCCACCGGCGGCCAGGCGCGCACGCCGATCTGCAAGCTGCCGAACGTCGAGCACACCGAGCAGAGCTTTCCGGTGCTGTTCCTGTACCGGAAAGAGATTACGGATTCGGGCGGGGCAGGGAAGTTTCGCGGCGGCCTGTCGGCGGAGTCGTGCTTCATTCCGCACGGCACGGATTCGATTACCCAGGACACCTTGTCCTCCGGGAACGCGATTCCCACCTCGACGGGGATGATGGGCGGTTACCCGGGCGCGGTGAATCGTTACCTGTACAAGCGCGGCACCGACGTATTGGAGCGCATGAAGCGCTCCGAACTGGTGGGCGATATTTCCGAGCTGACCGGCGAGTCCGAGACTTTGCAATTGCGGCAGCAGGATTTCGTGCAGATGCCGGCGGATGTCTACGCGGTGCTGTGGTCGGCGGCGGGGGGGTTCGGCGATCCGCTGGAGCGGGACGCGGCGAGGGTCGAAACGGACGTGGCGAATACGGATGTTTCGGTTGAGGCGGCGAAGTCGATCTACGGCGTGATCATCGGCGATGCGGCGGCGACCGTGTGCGAGCGCGATCAAAGGCGGCTCGAGCGCATCAGCGGCAAGTCGTCCGGGAAGAAATTGAACGGGAAAGTGGAGCTGCAGGCGACCGAGGGCCTTTCTGTGCGCGGCGGGCACTGGTGCTGCGCGAAGTGCGCCACCGATTTAGGGCCGGTACGCGAGAACTACAAGGCGCGCTGCGTGCGCCTGGATCGACCGATCGAGGCCTCGAACCCGCTGGTCGGGGATCCGGCGCGGTTCGTCGATCCGCGGCCGCAGTTCCGGCAGTTTTGTTGTCCGGGGTGCGGGTTGCTGATTGAGAACGAGATTGCGGTGGCGGAGGAGCCTTTGCTTAAAGATGTCGAGCTGCATGCGTATGGGGTTGCGAAGGCGGGTGGTAGGGCGTGATATGGCGGTGAGAAGTTGCCCGAATACCATTGATCAGGAATCGGTGCATGCGCGCTGTGTCGCAATGGTGTTGATTTTGCGGCGGAGTTTTGTCGCTCGCCGTGATCGTGCGGAATGCATTCCGGCTTTTATGCTGTCTACATCACGTTCGGCCTCTTGTAACCCGTAACGCCATCGGTTACACTGCTCCTTGTGATCCGTCGAATCCGGCACAAAGGGCTGCAGCGTTTCTTTGAGACCGGCAGCAAGTCCGGAATTCAGGTGCAGCATGCGGACCGGTTGCGGCTGATTCTTGCCCAATTGAGCGCGGCAACAAAGCCGCAGGACATGGCATTGCCGGGACTGGTACTGCATCCCCTGAAAGGCGATCGAAAAGGCGTCCGGTCGGTTCGGGTGAGCGGGAACTGGCGAATCACATTTGTCTTCGCGGGAACCGATGCCGATTTGGTCGATTACGAGGACTACCACTGAAAGGAAGCGCCATGCGTATGCACAATCCCCCGCACCCCGGCGAGATCATCAAGTCGCTTTGCCTGGGGCCGCTTGGGGTCACGGTGACCGAAGCCGCGAAGGCCTTGGATGTCAGCCGTAAGACGCTCTCGGCGATTCTGAATGGCCGCGCGGGCGTAAGTCCTGAAATGGCGGTGCGTCTCTCGATCGCCTTTGGGACTTCGGCGGAGAGCTGGCTGAACCAGCAAACGCAGTATGACCTTTGGCACGCGGAACAGCGCCGCAAGCAATTACGCGTGATGAAATTGGCTGCGTAGCAAGATGCCGAACCATCCGCTCAACGCCGACGCGCCGCGAAAACAGCGGCGCGCGGGTTAGCGGCACGTTAGGCGCCCGAGAAAGCACACGCATGAGAACCGCAGCTTGGTACTCCCGTTTTGCCAAAGGTGCCGCCCACTTCTGTGGGCGTCCGCGGGTCTTCACTCTGGCAGTTGCAGTCATTGCCGTCTGGGTAGTAACCGGGCCCATGTTCGGGTTTAGCGACACTTGGCAGCTCGTCGTCAATACGGGGACGACCATCATCACGTTCTTGATGGTTTTCCTCATTCAGAACACGCAGAATCGCGACACGGAGGCGATTCAAGTCAAGCTCGACGAACTCATTCGGGCAACGAAGGGGGCGCACAACGCGCTACTTGATCTCGAGGAACTTGAAGAGGAAAACCTTGACGCGTTCAAAGCCAAGTATCAGGCACTGGCGGCTTCTGCACGTGCGGAACTCGGGCATGGCAACCAAGACACGGGAACACCCGAGCCATGATTGACGGGCGGGCGCCTAAGCCTTCGCTCAAGCGTTGGATGCCGATTGACGCTATACGTCAGGGCCGTATAATGCCCCAGGTTCAGCTTTGTCGAATCAAAGCTGTTTACGCGCCAGGTCGGCGACTACCTGACTGATGGCGAATACGCGCAACTGCAGACCGCTCTCGCCGCAGCTCAAGGAGGAACTCGATGGCTAAGGGCAAACGCAGTATCGGTCTTGAGATTCTCGAAGGCATTCGCGATATCAAGCGCGGCGAGCACGGGCGGGTGATTAACATTCCCTCGGTGACTTCCGTACGCGAGCGCACCGGCCTTTCGCAGGCCCGCTTTGCCCAGCTCCTCGGTGTCTCCGTACGCACGCTCCAGGAATGGGAACAGGGTCGCCGCGCGCCTTCCGGTGCGGCCCGCACGCTTCTCCTGATCGCGCAAAAGAACCCCCGGGCGCTTCTGGAAGTGGAGTGATCGGAATAGCCACCATGCCCCTCCCCACCAGCCTCGGCGACATCGCCCACGTCATCCAGCTCGCCATCGCCCCTGTGTTCCTCCTCACCGGCGTCGGCACGCTGCTCGCCGTGCTCAGCAACCGCCTCGGCCGCGCGGTGGACCGCAGCCGCGTGCTCGAGGACGGCGCGCCGGGACTCGCCGGCGAGTCCCTCAAGCTGGCGCAGGACGAGATGCTGCTGATTTCGCGCCGCACGCGCCTGATCTACGGCGCGATCGTGCTCGCCGTCACCTGCGCGCTGCTGATCTGCCTGCTGATCGCCGTGGCCTTCATCGACGCGTTCCTGGCGATCAATCTCGCCAAGCTGATGGGCGCGCTGTTCGTGCTGGCGATGTTCGCGCTGATCGCCAGCCTGGGCGCGTTCCTGCGTGAGATCTTCCTCGCCGTCGACAGCACCCGGCAGTCGATGCGCCGGCGAACGCAGGGATTGAAGGTCTGACGCGCCCGGGCGACAATACGCGCACTCAAGGATTCATGGAGTTCCCATGCCCGTCACCGAACTGAACCACTACCTTCTGGTCGCGAAGAACCTGGAGAAGACGAAGAAGTTCTACCAGAAGGTGCTCGGCCTGCAGCTCGCCAGCGAGCGCCCGGACTTCGGCTTTCCCGGCTACTGGCTGAAGGCCGGCGGCAACATCTGCGTGCACCTCGCGTCGCAGGCGCCGAACCGGATCCGCGACCAGTTCCTGCTCAAGAAGCACAAGAAGGGCGCCAACGGCTCGGGCACCGTCGACCACATCGCGTTCCTCGCCAAGAAGCCCGAGGAAGTGAGAAAACGCATCCAGAAGCACAAGGTCAAGATGCACTACCGCAGCTTCCCGGATTCGAAGCTGTTCCAGATCTTCCTCAAGGACCCGGACGACGTCACCATCGAGCTGAATTTCCTCGGCGAGGTGATCGACCCGTCTTCGTGGGCGGGCAAGGGCTCGGCCTCGGCGCTGACGCTGGGCAAGTCGAGCGGCAAGCGCACCGCGGTGACGCTGCGAATCTAGAGGGTCGGATTGTCCGAGGGCAAGCCCAGCGCGACCCGCCCGTAGGTCGTGCCGGCGACGTCGGTGTTGAAGGAAAAATGCTGCTTTACCGCGTGTGCGTCGCGGAAAGCGCGCGCCACGTGCCCGGATTCATACAGGCCGCTGGCACCCGAGAGCATGAACAGCACATCCACGGCCTTCACCGCCCAGTCCACCGCGTAGGCGCCTTCGAGCCGGTAGCGCACCTTGGTCGCCAGGTCCGGCACCTTGCCTTCCCTGATCATGCTTTCCGCCTCGCGGCAGTTGCCCACCTGGAACAGGCGCGAGGCGCGCGCCAGCGCCGCGGCCTCGCCCAGGCGCAGCTGTACGCTCTGCACTGCGGCGATCTTCGCGCCGGTC
>JBDTMD010000037.1:0-9221 GCA_039934435.1 Burkholderiales bacterium | reverse complement strand
CGGGACGCGTGGTGGACTTCCGCGTCGCCAGCCTGCCGACCACGCATGGCGAGAATATCGTGCTGCGCATTCTCGACCGGCAGAAGGGCATCGTGCCGCTCGACAAGCTGGGGCTGGAAGACGCCACGCTGGAGCTGCTCAAGCGCATGATCGCGCGGCCCGAAGGCATCATTCTGGTGACGGGCCCCACCGGCAGCGGCAAGACGACGACGCTGTACTCGATCCTCAACCACATCAATTCCGACGGCGTCAACATCATGACGCTGGAGGATCCGGTCGAGTACCCGATGACCCTGATCCGCCAGACCTCGGTGTCGGAAGCCGCCAAGCTCGACTTCGGCAACGGCGTACGCGCCCTCATGCGCCAGGACCCTGACGTGATCCTGGTGGGCGAGGTGCGCGACAAGGACACGGCGGAGATGGCGTTCCGCGCGGCGATGACCGGCCACCAGGTGTATTCGACGCTGCATACCAATTCGGCCGTGGGCGCCATTCCGCGGCTCCTCGACATCGGCATCGTGCCCGACGTAATGTCGGGCAATATCATCGGCATCGTCGCACAGCGCCTGGTGCGCAAGCTCTGCCGCACCTGCCGCCAGTCCTACGATCCCGAGGTCAAGGAGCGCCGTGTCCTCGGCTTGACTCCGGCGGAGCCCGCGGCCCTGTACCGCGCGGTGGGCTGCGAGCAATGCGATTACCAGGGCTACCGCGGCCGGCAGTCGATCCTCGAGATCCTGAAGATCGACGGCGGCCTGGACGAGCTGATCGCGCGCCGCGGCACGGCGCGCGAAATTCTGACTGCGGCGCGCGCCAAGGGCTTCAGGACGCTTGCCGACGACGGCGTGCGCATGGTGCGCGCCGGTCTTACCAGCCTCGACGAGCTGATGCGCGTCGTCGATCTCACGGACCGAATGGCGTAGCCGGGCCTCACGCCCGCCCGCAGCGCAGGCATGCCCCTCTACACCTACAAAGCGATCGATTCCCAGGGCAAGGGCGTCGTCGGCCGCACCGAGGCGGTCAATCCGTTCGATCTCGAGCAGCGCCTGCTGCGCATGGGCCTCGACCTGGTGTATGGCGCGCCCACCAGCCAAACCGCAAAGCTCATCGGCGGCGCGCGCACCACGCGCAAGGACCTGATCAATTTCTGCTTCCACCTCGAGCAGCTCGCGGGAGCGGGCGTGCCGGTGGTCGAGGGATTGGTCGACCTGCGCGACAGCGTCGAGAACCGGCGTTTTCGCGAGGTGATCTCGGGTTTGCTGGAGTCGATCGGGGGCGGCAAGAACCTGTCGCAATCACTCGCCGAATTTCCCGAAGTCTTCAGCAAGGTGTTCGTCAGCCTGGTGCGCTCGGGCGAGCAAACCGGCAGGCTCGCCGAGGTCCTGCGCAGCCTCAGCGAGTCGCTCAAATGGGAAGACGAGCTCGCCGCGCAGACCAAGAAAATCATCCTGTACCCGGCGTTCGTCGGCTCGATCGTGCTGCTCGTGACCTTCTTTCTCATGATCTACCTCGTGCCGCAGATGACCGGGTTCATCCGCAACATGGGCCAGGAGATTCCCCTGCAGACGCGGATTCTCATCGCGGTATCGAACTTCTGCATCGACTATTGGTGGGTAGTGCTCGCCGCGCCTTTTGTTATCTGGTTCGGCGTCAAGTTCGCCGCACGCGCCAATCCTGCCGTGGCCTACGCGCTCGATCGCTACAAGATCACCATGCCGCTCGTCGGGCCGATCCTGAAGAAAATCATCCTGTCGCGCTTCGCCTCGAGCTTCGCGATGATGTATTCCTCGGGCATCACGGTGCTCGACGCCATTCGCAGCTGCGAGGAAATCGTGGGCAACCGGCCGATCGAGTACGCGCTGCGCGGCGCCGGGCAGCAGATCGCCGAGGGCAAGAACCTGACCGTCGCGTTTCAGGATGCGGGCCTGTTTCCGCCGCTCGTCATTCGCATGCTGCGCATCGGCGAGAACACCGGCGCGCTGGATACCGCCCTGCTCAACGTGAGCTATTTCTACAACCGCGAAGTGCGCGAATCCATCGGCAAGCTGCAGGCGATGATCGAGCCGGCGCTTACCGTGGTGCTGGGCGCGATCCTGGGCTGGGTCATGCTGTCGGTGCTGGGGCCGGTGTACGACACGATCAGTAAAATGAAGTTCTGACATGAAGCGCCTGATCTACTTCACCGCCGACGATCACTGCGTCTACGCCTGGACCCGCGGCCGGCTGACGCTGGAAGCGAAATTTGCGGGGGACGATCTGGGCGTCACCGCCTTCCGCGAGTATCTGGCGGAACATCGCGGCGCCCTGTTCTACGCGGTCGCCGATCTTGCCGGCGAGGATTTCCACGAGGAGTTGATTCCCTACCTGCGCGGCGGCGATCGCGAGCTGGTGGTACAGCGCCGCCTGGCGCAGCGCTACCGCGATACGCGCCTGGCGGCGGCGTTGTCGCTGGGTGAGGTACGCGGCGAGCGCCGCAACGAGCGGCTATTGTTGACCTCGTTCACCAACACGCAGCGGCTTACGCCGTGGCTCGACGCGCTCGCGGAGTCCGAGGCGAAGCTGGCGGGCATGTTCTCGGTACCGTTGCTCGCGCCGGCGCTCGCGGCGCGCCTGGGAGCCGCGCGCGGCGGCCGCTGTTTCGTCGTCACCGCCAATGACGCCGGGCTGCGCCAGTGCTACGTAGACCACGGGCGGCTGCGCTTCGCGCGCCTGGAGCGCACGGCGGACATGGCGCCCGCGGCGCTGGCGGCCTTCGTGCGCTCGGAAACCGGGCGCCTGGCCCAATACCTGTCGACGCTGCGCGTTCTGCCGCGTGAAGGCCCGCCCATACAGGTGATCGTCGTTGCACCGCCCGGACAGCGGGCGGCATTCGAGCAGACTCTGGTTTCCGACACCCGCCTGTCATTCCTGACTGTTGACCAGAGCGACGCCGTGCGGCGCGCCGGCGTGAAGGCTGCGCCGGCGGGAATGGGCGCAGAGCAGCTCTACCTCCACCTTGCGGTGCGTCGGCCACCGCGGGAGCAGTTCGCGCGGCGCGAGGACCGGCGCAGCTTCGTCCTGTGGCAGGTGCGGCGTGGCGTGCTCGCTGCCGGGGCGCTGGGTTTCGCCGGTTGCGCGCTGTACGCCGGTGCGTCCTGGCTCGACGTCGTCGGCATACGCGCCCAAGTCGGAACCGTCCAGGCCGAAACCAGCACCGCACAGCAAGAATACCAGCGCATCACCTCCGCCTTTCCGGTCACGCAGACCACGACCGACAATCTGCGCGCAACCGTGGTCGAGTTCACCAATATCGCGCGGCGGACCGCCGCGCCGGAGCGCTCGCTCGTTCATCTGTCGAAGGTGCTTGAAGACTTTCCGCTGATTGAGATTGATTCGTTGCTGTGGCGCGTCGACGCCACGGGCGAGCGCGGCGGGCGCGTATCGGGGGCCGCGCCCGCATCGGCCGCAGCGGGCACCGCAGCCGCGGATACCAACCGCGCGCCGACCGAAATTCTGGAAATTTCTGGTCGCGTCGGCACCATGCGACGCTCGGATTACCGCGCCCTTACTGCCGAGGTTCAGCGGTTCGCCGACGCGCTGCGCGCCGATCCCGCCTATGAGGTGCAGCGCACGCAGCTGCCGTTCGACGTAACTTCGGAAGGCACGCTGTCCGGCGACATCGGCGCCGGCACGGATACCGGCGAGGCGCCGCGTTTCACCATCGTGCTGGCAAGGAGCCTGCGATGACGTTCTCGGCACGCGAATTGCGGCAGCTTGCCTTGCCGCTGCTGGCGTGCGCTGCGCTCCTGGCGGCCGGATCAGCGCAGATTGCATGGACATCAAGCAAGCGCACGGCAGAGGAACGCGCGCTTTCGGCCGCCCGCGAAGAGCGCTCGCAATCCAAGGAACGCCTGATGCGAATCGCCGAAGAGGAACGTGAGGTCAAGGAGAAGCTCGAGATTTACCGGCGGCTCAAGGCCCTCGGCATACTCGGCGAGGAGCAGCGGCTGGAATGGGCCGACGCCATGGCGCGCATCCGCACCGAGCTCGAGCTGCCCGACCTGCGCTACCGGGTGGAGCGCCAGGTGCCGCTGAAAACCGTCCCCGGCAAGCCAGCCAACGTCGAATTCTATGCCAGCACCATGCACGTCAATCTCGCCCTGCTGCACGAGGGCGACTTGCTGCGCTTCCTGCGCGATCTGCGCGCATCGGGCAATGCCTACTATGCCGTTCGCGGCTGTTCGATCGCGCGCACCGGGCAGCCGGCGACGATCACCGGACTGTCGCCGCGCCTGCGCGCCGAGTGCGATATCGACCTCATCACCATCCTCGACCGGGCAGCGAAAGCATGATGCGCGCCGCCGCGGTTCTGCTGCTGTGCGCCGCGCTTGCTCCGCGCGTGGTGATCGCGCAAGAGTTGGGGCGGCTGTTCTTCACTCCTGAACAGCGCGACGCACTCGACGCGCGCCGCAAGGCGCGCCTGCCGGATAAACCGGCGGCGCTCGCCCCCTCGCCGACCACGCGCATGGACGGCAGCGTGAGGCGCTCGAGCGGCAAGTCGACCGTCTGGCTCGACGGCTTCGCGGTGCCGGACGGCTCGCAGCCCGACGGCCTGCGCATTCGCCGCAGCAGTGATCCCAGCCGCGTCACAGTGACCGTCGGCGAGGACGGCCGGCGCATCGACCTGCGTGTCGGTGAGACCCTGGATCGCGCCACCGGCGAGGTCACGGACCTGCTCGGCAAGGGCGAGGTGAGGATCGACCGCGGTGGCGCAACGCCTCGGTAACCGCCACGATCGACGAAGCATGGGGCGCCGCGCGCAACGCGGCGTGGCGCTTATCGCCTTGCTTGCGGTGGCGGTCATGGCGATTGCCTATTTGCTGACCAGCCGGCTCAATGCCGCGAGCCGCTTCGTCGGCATTGATCGGGACAGCAATGCGATGGTGCTCGCGCGGGCGAAACGCGCCTTGATCGGCTACATGGCGCAGCAGGCAGCCTTGTCTGGCGAAAACAATCCGGGGCACCTGCCCTGCCCCGAAGCGCCGGCGAATTTTGGCACCACAAACGAGGGCATCGAGTCCGCATTTTGCGCGGCGCCGGCGGTGGGCAGGCTCCCCTGGCGCACTCTGGGCCTTGAAAAACTCGTCGACGCGGCCGGCGAGCCGCTGTGGTACGCGATTTCGACCGGCTGGCACCGGCCGAATTCGATGACCACCCTGACGATCAACTCCGATTCGCCCGGGCAGCTCAACCTCAACGGCGCGACGAGCGACGTCGTCGCCGTGATCATCGCCCCCGGGCCGGCAATCACGGTGCAAGCGGGCGGTCCCTGCGCCGCGTGGTCGCAAGCGCGGCCCGCCGCCGGGCCGCCCGATCTGCGCAACTACCTCGAGTGCGGCAATGTCACCGGCAGCTACGTCACGAGTTCCCCGGGAAACACATTCAACGACCAAGTGCTGCGCGTTAGCGTTGCAGACATTATTCCGGCGCTCGAGGCGGCAGTCGCCGATCGCATGCAGCGCGAGATCGCGCCTGCGCTCAGGAGCGTATACGCTGCGGCCAGCTGGGGAACCTCGGCAGGCAATCCGCTCTATCCATTCGCCACGCCGTTCGCGAATCCCGGAACATCAAACTACAGAGGCGTGAACGGCACCTACCAGGGCCTGCTGCCCTTTACGTCCTCGGACGCGGCCTGCGGCGCCGATCCGCGCTGCACGGCCAATTTCGTTACCTGGAATACCGGCGTCGGGCCGACGGTGACTGCCTCCGGCGGCGCGCTCATTGCGCCAAGCTGCAGTTTTCCCAATGCCTCGACAGCGCGCTGTACGGGCATATATGTCGGCGCTGGCACGGTGACGCTTCGCATGTCGGCAAGAGCGAGCAACCTCGCCATGGCGTTGCGGACGCTTGCACCGGGCAACATGACCGTTGACTATGGACTGGTACCCTACACCGCCTCGGGGTCTGGCACGTCCTCTTCCGGAACGTTCAATACCGATGGTTCCGCCAATCTGACGCTGAACGCGGACGTGCCCGGGCTGGGGGCAGGGATCAATGTCTTCTTTCGGTTGACCGCGGACCTCGGGGTAATCGCCGACCACGCCTTGCTCAACCCCGCCAACCCAACGACCGGCTGGTTCGTGCGCAATGAGTGGTACCGGCTTGTCTACTACGCGGTCGCGCAGCAGAGCACGCCGAACGCGCTGCCCGCCTACGGCTGCGACTCGACCAATTGCCTGCGCTACAACGGCGTTTCGCCCCCTCGCAATATTCGATCCCTGCTCGTTCTCGCCGGGCAGAGCCTGAGCAATCCAGCGGCAAGGCCGAACGGAAATCTCGCAGACTACCTCGAGTACGACAACGTGGATCTGGGTACGCGTTATGAGCAGCGACCGCCGCGGGCGAGCAAGGTCAGCAATCCGGCGTTCAACGCCCCCTTCAACGACCGGCTGATCCTGGTCGACTGGATTGCTCCCAATCCGACGTTTCCCGTTGCCTACCTCCCCTGATGCCTCGATCGCACATCTGGCGCATCCGTGGCTTCACGCTCACCGAAATGGCGGTGGTGTTCGTGATCATCAGCCTGCTGCTCGCCTCGGCGATGTACACGCTGTCCGCGCAGACGGACCAGCGCAATATCGACGAGACGCGCCGCCGACTCGAGGCAGCGCGAGAGCTGATTCTCGCCTTTGCGGTCGTCAATAGCCGGCTGCCCTGCCCGGCGACCGCGGCGAGTAACGGCGCGGAAGCGTTCACTGGCGCAAATTGCACAAGCGCTTACGGCGGCTTCCTGCCGGCGCAGGCCATCGGCTTTCAAGTCGTGGATGCGGCCGGCTTCGCCGTCGATGCCTGGCAGAACCGCATCCGGTATGCCGTTTCCGGCGCCGCGCCAATCGGCTGCGCGGTCGGACCCACGCTGCCGCACTTCATTAATGCGACCAACCTGCGCACCAACGGCATCACGTGCCAGCCGAACGACCTGGTGGTGTGCCGCTCGGCCACCGGCATCACGGCAACGACCTGCGGTCCGGCGACGAACATAGTGACCAATCAGAACATCGTCGTCGCACTCGTATTCGGGACCGGCAAGAACGGCACCAGTGGCGGCGGCGGCATCGACGAGGCCGCCAACACGAACGGCGATCAGGTCTTCGTCTGGCACACGCCGACGCCCGTCGGCGCCGCGAACGGCGAGTTCGACGACCAGATGACCTGGATCACGGTCGGCGAGCTCTACGGCAAGCTGATCGCCGCCGGCCTGCTGCCCTAGCCGGGCCTGCGTAGAATATTTGACGCATGGCGGAATCCTCCAGCCGCACGCTCGTCTGCAGCGTGCTTTTTCTCGATCTCGCGGCGTACTCGCGCAATTCAGTCGAGGCGCAGCTGCGCCTCAAGGAGGCGCTGAGCACTCTGGTATCGGGCGCGCTGGAGCGCGTGCGCCAATGGGACCGCGTGATCCTGGATACCGGCGACGGCGTCGCCGTCGTCTTCCTCGGCGACCCCGAGGACGCGCTGGTGGCGGCGATCGCCGTGCGCGACCGCGCCGGTGCGCTGGCGCTGCGCATGGGCGTAAACCTCGGTCCGGTGCGCCTGATCAAGGACCTGAACGGCCAGACCAACGTCATTGGCGACGGCATCAACGCCGCGCAACGCGTCATGAGCTTTGCCAATCCTGGGCAACTGCTCGTCTCGCGGAGCTTTCACGACATCGTCTCGCGCCTGTCCGACGAGCACGCGCGGCTGTTCACCCGCGAAACCAGCCGCACCGACAAGCACGTCCGCGAGCACGAGCTGTACGCCGTGGCCGGCGCCAAGGTTCCGGGCCGCTCACGCTCGGGCGGCGGCGAAGCGCGCGTGTTCGACGCCGGCCCGCACTACATCATTTCGGGATTCGATCGCATGGCCGTGGCGAAGAAACTCGATGAGCTGGCCGCGGGCGGCGCGCGCGTCATTTCGCCGATCACGCAGATCGGCGACAAATGGATGGCGAGCTGCGAGCACCCCGAAGCGCGCAGCGCCGAGTGCAAGGTGGAGACCTTCGGCTACACGCGCATCGTCAGCGGGCCGACGCGCCGCGCCGTTGCCTTGAAAATCGACGACCTGACCCAGCACGGGGCGCGGCTCGTTGGAGAGATCGAGCAGACCGACGCAGGCTGGACCGCCGTCTGCGACACGGGCGGGGCGGGGCGCTGACCGGCGGCTACGGCGCGGCGCGCCTGAGCGCGAAGCATACTTCGCCGTCGCGATTGGCTTCCAGGCGCAGAACGTAGCCCGCCGCTTCGGCCTGGCGCGACGCCTGAAACAGGCCGATTCCGAGCCCACCATCCGAATGCACCGGCGCGCGCAGCAGGGTTTCGGCCAGCGTCGGCGGCACCGCGCGACCCGTGTCGCACACCATCAGACCCGGCGAGCCGCCCGGCGCCAGCGTGGCGCGTACCTGAACGCCGGTTTGCGCGGCGCGCTTGGCGAGTGCGTTCTGCAGCAGGTTGTCGGCGACGCTGTCAAACAGCGCGCGCGGAATCGCCGCGCTCCCGTCCGCGTTGTTGCTGGTGAACTCAACGCCGCGGCTCTGGTATTGACGCCGCAGGGCTTCCCACCACTCGCTGATCGGCACCCGAGTGTCGGTCTCGGCGACCGGGCGTTGGAGCTTGTCAAGCGTCGCCGCCAGGCGCTGCGTGATGGCGGGCAGTTGGCGGCGCACCAGCGCCAGGGCTTCCGGAGAATCGCCGCCTTCGGCGGCCGCCACCGAGCACAGGACATTGAGCGACTGCAGCAGATTCTTGACGTCGTGTGTGACGCGCGCCCCGGTCTCGTGCACCGCACGCATGTAGCTGGCCTCCTGCAGCGCCTGCGCGCGCAGCTTGGCGAGATAGAACTCCCCCAGCAACTGGCCAAGCAGCCGCAGATGGCCATGCAGCGCGGGACTGGTACGGTAGCGCGAGTAGATGGTGAGCGCAATTTCGCGATCGGCAAATTCGACGGCGTACGCCGTCCGTGCGCCCGCTGCGCCGCGCTCGGCGCCCGAGCGCCACTCCGCTCCCTGCACCGATGGCAGGCGGGCGAGCGCGTCCACCGCTGCGGCGAGAAAACGCTCCGGCCGCGATTCGGCGCGCGACAGCTCGGCAAGGAACTGCAGCCATTGCTCGATCGGCAAGCCGATGGAAAACAGGTAGCGCGAAACGAATACGTTCAGCCCGGCGTAGCCCGTACGCGGGTTCCACGCCAGCCCGATTACCAGCAGCAGT
>JBDTMD010000036.1:0-9274 GCA_039934435.1 Burkholderiales bacterium | reverse complement strand
ATGACGGCGATTTCGCGCCGATGATCGAGCTGGTCGCCGCCGGACTGCAGGGCCTGGCCGCGGGCAGCCTGCGCGTCGTGTCCTACGAGAGCGGGCGCATGACCCTCGAGCTCGCCACGGCCGATGCGGCCGCGGTGCGCCGCGTCGCGGCGCGCCTCGTGCAGTCGGGCCTGGCCGCCGACGTCGTCGGCACGAAGCTGATCACGGTGCGCATCTCATGAAAGCCGCGCTGCGCACCGCCTGGGCCTCGCGCGCGCCGCGCGAGCGCCTGGTGATTGCCGTGCTGGCCGCGGTGCTGGTCGCCGCGCGCGACGCGGCGCTGGTGGTCGCGGCGGACCGGGCGCGCGCGCAGCTCGGCGTCCGCGTCGCGGCGCTGCGCACGCAGTCGGCGCTGCTCGAGCAGCGCGCCGCCGAATACCAGCGCCTGCGCAGCACTACCGCGCCCTCGGCATCGGCGACCGATCTGCGCACGCTGATCCGCGAGCGCGTCGACGCGGCCCGGCTGTCGGGCGCGCTGACGTTGCTGGAAGCGCCGGATGCCGAACACGTGCGCGTAGCGTTCGGCGCCATGGCTTTCGCCGACTGGCTGGACTGGGTCGCGGCATTGCAGGCACAGCAGGTGCGCCTCGAATCCGCCCGCATCGAGGCCCTGGCCGCGCCGGGCCTGGTCAGCGTCACTGCCACCTTCGCGCGCTCCGGGCCGCAGTGAGGCGCTGGACCTTCCCCGCGTTCGGACTGGCCGCCTATGTCGCGGCGCTGGTCGTGTTCGCCCCGGCAACGCTGATCGACGCCCGGCTGCAACGCATGGGCGGCGGCACGCTGCGCCTCGCGGAAGCGCGCGGCAGCCTCTGGTCGGGGGCCGGCTGGATCGAAGCGCGCGATGCGCACGGCAGAGCGGGCATCGCCCGGCGCCTTGCCTGGCGCGTGCTGCCCGAGTCGCTGCTGCGCGGCCGCCTGGTGGCCGAGGTCGAGCTCGACCAGGCGGCGCGGCCGTTTCCGGTGACGATCTCGGTCTCGGGCCTGGAAATCGGCGAGGTCCACGTGCGCCTTCCCGCCGCGGCGCTCGGCCTGGGCATGCCCAGGCTGGCGCCGCTGCGCCTGACCGGCGATGTGCTGGTGGATGTCTCGCACCTGTCGTTCGCGCGGGCCGGCACGGCAGGCGCGGCGACGCTGCAATGGCGCGCGGCGGGCTCGGTGCTGTCGCCGGTTTCGCCGCTGGGCGACTATGAAGTGCGCTTCAGCGCCGACGGGCCCACCGTGCGCGCCACGCTGAGCACGCTCGAGGGGCCGCTGCAACTGGAGGGCAAAGGCACCTGGACGCGTGGCGCAGCGCTGGACTTCATCGCCACTGCGCGCGTGCCGGCAGCGCAGCAGGAGCAACTCGCGCCGCTGCTGCGCCTGATTGCCGTCGAGCGCGGCGCGGGCACCTTCGAGGTCAGCTCGGCAAATTCGGCGTTTGGATCCTAGGCTGGCTGACGCAGGCGCCGCCATCCCAGGCGCGCGAGCATCCACCAGCGCACGGCCCTTGCGGCGAGCCGCAAGGCATGCCGTGCCCGGGCGAGCAGTCCCCCTCGAAACAACAGCAGCGCGGCGCCCGTTGCAATGAGCGCCGCCAGCGCGGCGTGGCGTCGCAGCGCCTCGCCCAGACCGCGCGCAACCTCGAACGCCAGCAGCGGGCCGCGCAAGTCACCGAGCTCGCGCTCGAGCCGCAAGCGCTGCGCGGCGATCTTCGCCGCCAGCGCGTAGCGGTGGCGGCGCAGCGCGCCGGCCGTGGAAATCACTGCAGGCGTTCCAGGTCGGTGCCCAGCTCATCGAGGCTGGCGTTGAACAGCCGCGGCTTCGCCCGCGTCTTGCGCACGAGCGCGACCGCGCTCGCGACGCCGAGCGCCGCGAACACCGCGGCGACGGTGCCGGCGGCGACCAGCCGGTAAGGCGTATCCCAGAGTGTCGCCATCACCAGAACCGCCAGCATGACGACGGCCACGACCATGGCAATCAGCGTCAGCGCGGCATAGACGAGCAATTCGGCAAGGCGGCCCTGCTCTTCGGCGATCTCGGTCACCAGCAGCGCCAGGCGCGTGTGCACAATGTCGAGCGCCGTGCGGCCCAGGGCCTTCAGGGACGCGAACGGCCCGGGCGCGCTGCCTGGCGTGCCGGTGGCAGTCGTCATGCGGGGCCGCTCAGCGCCGCGCCAGCAGCGCGCCGATCAGCAGGCCCGCCGCCGCGGCAACGCCGAGCGCGGTCCACGGATAGTCGCGCACGTAGCCGTCGGTGAGGCGCGCGTAGCGCTTCGCGTTATCGGCTACGGCGGTCTGCGCTTGCGCGAGCGTCGCCCGGGCACTGTCGAGTTTGTGCGCGCCGTAGTCCTTGAGCAGGTCGGTCGCCTCGTTGACGATGCCGCCGATTTCCTTGCCGAGCTTTTCCGTGCTGCTCGGCAGATTCCTGCCGCCCGCGTTTACCGGACTCTTCGTGGTTTCCATTTGCCGCGCTCTCCTTTGTGGGTGTGGCGCCGATTGTCCACGCCACGACCGAAGGGTCTGTGCACGGCCGTACATAACAGGACCTTGGAGCGCTAACGCACAGACCATGCGCGCGCCGATGCCTAGGCTGCGTGCATTCGGAACCAATACCACCAATTCAACTGATAGAGGAACACGCACCATGAAACTCATTTCGCAACTCGTCATAGCGGCATTTGCAGCCAGCGCGGCCGTCACGGCCGGCGCCCAGGAAGCCGCGCACCCGGGATATCTCGTCGACGGCAGCGGCAAAGTGGTCATGAGCGGCACCGGCGAGTGCTGGCATACCGGCAGCTGGACGCCGACGATGGCCCTCGAGCCTTGCGATCCGACGCTCAAGCCGGTCGCCGCCTACGTGGCACCGGTGGAAGCAGCCGCGCCCGCTCCCGCCCCTGAGCCCGTCGTCGCCGCCCCGGCGCCGGTCGAGCCCGTCGCGGTGGTCGCACCGCCGCCGCCGCCGCAAGCCGTCAGCTTCTCGGGCGACGCGCTGTTCGCGTTCGACAAGTCCGAACTGAAGCCCGAGGGCAAGGCGATGCTGGACGACATGATCAGCCAGCTCAAGAGCGTGAATTTCGACCGCATCAACGTCACCGGCCACACCGACCGCATCGGCGCCGGCGCATACAACCAGGCGCTCTCGGAACGCCGCGCCGCCACGGTGAAAGACTACCTGATCGGCAAGGACGTCGCCGCCGGCCAGATCGAAGCGCAGGGCAAGGGCAGCTCCGAGCCGACCATCGCGAAGGACGAATGCCGCGATGCGCAGAGCTCCGCCGCCACCATCGCCTGCCTGCAGCCGGATCGCCGCGTGGACATCGAATTGACGGGCACCAAGATGATCCTGGGCTCGAGATAAGCCACCCACCACAATCAACTGGAGAACATTCGCATGAAAACCAGCAGCCGAATCAGCATCGCGCTCGCCGCCATCGCCCTTAGCGTGGCCGCGGGATGCGCCTCGACGCCCACGAGCTCGAGCACGGGTCAGTACTTCGACGATACCGCCATCACCACCAAAGTGAAGGCCGCGATCTTCAACGACGCCACGCTCAAGTCCAACGACATCAGCGTCGAGACCTTCAAGGGCCAGGTGCTGTTGAGCGGGTTTGTGGACACTCGCGCCAATATCTCCCAGGCCGGCACCGTGGCCAAGGGCGTCGGTGGCGTCACCTCCGTCAAGAACGACCTGCGACTCAAGTAGGAAGGGATCCGCATGACAACGAGGGTTAGAGTGGCAGCCATCACACTGGTGTCGGCGGCCGTGCTCGGATTGAGCGCCTGCAGCGGCATGTCGGCGCGCGACAAGAGCACCGCCATCGGCGCCGGCGCGGGCGCCGTCGGCGGCGCGGTGCTCACCGGCGGCGGCACGGCCGGCGCGGTGGGCGGCGCGGTGGTCGGCGGCATCATCGGCAACCAGGTCGGCAAAGACAAGAAGTAGCGCGGGCACGAAATGCTCGTAACGCGCTTCATCGCCGTCATGACGCTGGGCATCGCCGCTTCGGCGATGCTCGGCGGCTGCCAGAGCACGACCGCGGGCGGCGCGGTCGGCGCCGAGCGCAAGCAGTTGCTGCTCGTCTCCTCGCAGGAGCTCGACCAGATAGCGGCGCAGGGCTACAACAAGCTGAAGGCGGACGCCACGGCGAAGGGCGCGCTCAACAAGGACCGGGCCCTGCTGCAACGGGTGAACGCGATTACCGCCCGCCTCACGCCGCAGACCAGGATCTTCCGTCCCGATGCGCCGGGCTGGAAGTGGGAAGTGAACGTCATCAGCAGCGATCAGATCAACGCCTTCTGCATGCCCGGCGGCAAGATCATGGTGTACACGGGCCTCGCCACGAAGCTCAAGCTGAGCGATGCCGAGCTGGCGGTGGTTCTCGGGCACGAGATGTCGCACGCGCTGCGCGAGCATTCGCGCGAGCAGGTGTCGCAGGCGCTCGCCGCGCAAACGGCGATCGGCATCGGCGCCGCGCTGTTCGGCCTCGGCCAGGGCTCGGCCGACGTCGCGGCCGTGGGCTACCAGGCCCTCGTCGCCACGCGCTTCAGCCGCACCGACGAGAACGAAGCCGACCGCATGGGCCTGGAACTCATGGCGCGCGCCGGCTACGACCCGCACGCCGGCGTGACCCTGTGGCAGAAGATGATCCAGGCCAAGAGCGGCTCGCAGCCGCCCGAATTCCTCAGCAGCCATCCGACCGACGCCAGCCGCGTGCAGGAGATCCAGTCGCTGCTGCCGACCGTGATGCCGCTCTACGCGGCGGCGCGGCCGCGCTAGCGGCAGGCAACCCGGCCGGATCTCTCCGGCCAGGTCGCGTTGCTCGCTTGCGACTGCGCTTACCTTACTTGGTGACCGTATCGGCCGGCTCCGGCGCCTTGTCCGTCGACTTCGCCTCGCCGCGCGTATCGCGCGCCTTGTTCAGGGCGAGTTGCTGCTCGGCTTTCGCATCCTTGTAGTCGGACTGCGCTGCGCTCACTGCCTCCTTCTGCTCGGTGCCGCCAAAAAAAACCCGGCCGGAGAATCCGGCCGGGTCCTTGCTTGCTGCGAGTGCGCTTGCTTTACTTGGTGACCTTATCGGCCGGCTTGGCTTGCGGCGCGCTCTTGTCGATCGCCTTGTCGGCGCCCTGCGTCACCGGCTTGTCGCCGGTCTCGCCGGACTCTTTGCCCATCTTGCCCGTGGCTTTCGCCTCGCCGCGCATATCGTGCGCCTTGTTCATAGCGAGCTTCTGCTCGGCTTTGGCATCTTTCATGCAGTTGCTGCGCTCGTCGGACTTCATGTCCTTGCACGCTGCGATGGCAGACTTGTAGCCGGACTTCGCCGCGCTCACGGCGTCTTTGTACTCGGTGTCGGCGGCGGCCGTCAGCTTGACGTGGTTCTCGACGTTCGCCTTGCCCGGGGCCGTCACGGATGTATCCGCAGCTGCGCCTTTTTGCTCGGTGCCGGCGGCGGCAAACGTCGCAGCCGACAGTGCCAGGCCCGTGACGGATGCCGCGAACAGTGCTGCCGTTTTGATTCTATTCATTGAGTGCTCCAGATTGAGAGTGGAAAAAAAGGAACGAACCGTGGCACAAGGAATTTGCGACACCGAGCAAGACTAGGCGGGACAGCGTGCGCGGTCTGTGCGTCAACGTACTGCGTGCCGTGCGCCGCGTACGTCAACGCACAGACCCGGCGCTGCCGTTGGCAGGACGATCCGCTGCAGATCGACTTGATCCGTCACGGAGCGCACTCATGAAACATCGGCTGCCTGAATTGCCCTATGACTACGCCGCGCTCGAGCCGCACATCGACGCGCAGACCATGGAGCTGCACCATGGCAAGCACCACGCCGGCTACGTGGCAAATCTGAATGCCGCGCTCGAAGCGCTGCCCGAACTGCGCGACCAGCCGGCGACCTGGCTGCTGCGCAACCTGGCGCAAGTGCCGGCGGCAGCGCGCGAGACGGTGCGCAACAACGCCGGCGGGCACGTGAACCACAGCATGTTCTGGCGCGCGATGTCGGCCGCGGGCGGCGGTGCGCCGGCGGGGCCGCTGGCCGACGCCCTGCGGCGCGATTTCGGCAGCGTGGACAAGTTCAGGGCCGAGTTCGACGCCGCGGGCGCGAAGCTGTTCGGCTCGGGCTGGGTCTGGCTGGCGAAGACCCGTGGCGACGGCGGCGAGCTCGTCGTGCTGACGACCGCCGGTCACGACAATCCGCTAATGCAGGACATGATCCCGATCCTGGTCGACGATGTCTGGGAGCATGCCTATTACCTGAAGCACCAGAACCGCCGGCCCGCCTACCTGGAAGGCTGGTGGTCGGTCGTCAACTGGCGTGAAGCCGAGCGCCTGTTCGCGGCCGGCGATGCCGCCACGGACACGAGCCGCGCGGACGCAGGCGGGACGCTGCTTGCTGTCTAGCGGACCGTGTTGCGCGCCAGGTTCTCCGGCAGGAACTCGCCCGCCGGCAATTTCCGGTACGTCGGCATGACGCCGCCCGCGGCGTCCGGCTCGAGCGCTCCGCTGCCGCCTTGCCGGTCCTGCGCCTCCGTGGTCATGGCCTCTCGCAGTGCGGCATCGGCATCGGCAGCGCGAATGCAGCGGCGCGCTTCGCCGCCGTTCAACCTGTAGCAGGCTGCAATAGCGTTCCTGTAGTCCGCCTCGGCGCCGGCGGCGCGCGAAGCGGCGCTGCCGGCCGCGAGCGACACTGCAGAAAGGATGACACCCGCGACAATCGCCGCGAATACTGTGGCCGGCTTGAAGTTCTTCATGGGCTGCTCCTGATCAGCACTACCGCAGCGCTACGCTAGCGCAGCGCAGGACGCGGGTCCGTGCGTCAACGCACTCAAGCGCACGCCAGGTGCGCTTGCGCACGGACGGCGGCGCGACCGCTGGACACAATCGCGGACACGACTCCCCGGATGCCCCGCACGTGCCATTCCTGATCGCCACCCTCGCCGCCCTGCTGCTCGCTGCCGCATCGCTGGTGGTGGTGAGCGTCGTGGGCTGGCCGCCCGAGCAGGCGGTTGCCGCGGTGCCGCCTGCGGCCGCTGCGGCCGGACCGGCCGTCGTGCGCGCGAAAGCGAAATGCACCGGGTGCGGCTTCGTCGAGTCGGTGCGGCGGGTCGCGGGGCGGCGCGATGCGCCCGAAACCTACGAGATCACCGTGCGCCTGCGCGACGGCTCCGCTCACAGCTACACCGAGGCGGCGCCGACCCAATGGCGCCGCGGCCAGCGCGTCGTCTTTATCGCCGGCGAGCGCCAGTCCGGCAAATGAAGATCGCCGCGGCAGCGCAGGGCGCGGTCCCCGCGCCGGCCGCGGCGGCGCAAGCGCGATCGGCGGCCGCGTCTACGCGCATGCAGCTGGCGCTGGGGGTGCTGGCGGTCATCGCGCTGGTCGCCGCGCTTTATTTTGCGCGTGCGTTTTTCGTCCCGCTGCTGATCGGCATCCTCGCCAGCTATGCGCTGCGCCCGCTTGTCGACGGGCTGCAGGCCTGGCGCGTGCCCCGGGTGATCGCCGCGGCGCTGGTCCTCGCGGTGCTGGTCGGCGCGGGCTCGTGGGTCGCCTACGCCCTGCGCGGCGAAGCGGTGGTCATGATCGAAAAGCTGCCCGATGCCGCGCGCAAGCTGCGCCAGGCGCTGAACGCCCGGCAGGGCGGCGCGCCCACGGCGCTGCAAAACGTGCAGGAAGCGGCCAACGAGCTGCAGGCGGTGGCCGCCGATGCCGCCCGCAAGCCGGGCGCGCGCGCGCCGGCGCCGCCGGCGCCGCCGCCGCCTTCGTGGCTGAGCGACTACGCCGGCAAGCAGTCGGCGCTGCTCGCGTCGGTGGCGGCGCAGACACCGATCGTGCTCCTGCTCGCGTATTTCCTGCTGGCGTCGGGCGATCACTTCCGGCGCAAGCTGCTGCGGCTCATCGGTCCGTCGCTGACGCGCCGCAAGGACACCCTGCGCCTCCTCGGCGAAATCGACGTGCAGGTGCAGCGCCAGCTATTCGTGACGCTGGCGACGAACGTGCTGATCGCGGTCGGCACCTGGCTCGCATTCAAGGCGATGGGCGTGGAGCAGGCGGGCATCTGGGGCATCACCGCCGGCGTGCTGCACTTCGTGCCCTATCTCGGCTCGGTGCTGGTGGCGATCGCCGCCGGTACGGCGGGCTTCCTGCAGTTCGGCACGCTGCTGCACGCGCTGGCCGTGGCGCTCGTGGCGATGCTGATCGCGACCGCGATCGGACTGGTGTTCATGACCGCGCTGCAAAGCCGTTTCGCGCGCGTCAATGCCTCGGTGCTGTTCATCGCGCTGCTGTTCTTCGCCTGGCTGTGGGGGGTCGCGGGACTGCTGCTGTGCGCGCCGCTGGTGGCGATCGCCAAGGTGATCTGCGATCGCGTCGAGTCGCTGCAGCCGGTCGGCGAGCTGATCGGCCGCTAGCCGCGCCGGGCGCGCCGGCATGCGCGCCAGCGCACGGATTCGATCGGGGAAAACAAGGATAGTCGCCGTTCGCCGCGCCGCGCAGCTTGTGGCCGGTACCGCCAGTCAATCCAACTCAAGGACATCGAAATGAACTGGGATCGCATTGAAGGCAACTGGAAGCAGTTCAAGGGCAACGTCAAGCAGCAGTGGGGCAAACTCACCGACGACCAGATCGACGTAATCGCCGGCAAGCGCGACAGCCTCGCCGGCAAGATCCAGGAAACCTACGGCGTGTCGAAGGACGTCGCCGAACAGCAGCTTGCCGACTGGCAGAAGCAGCAGAAGTAGGAGAATGACGATGAAACGATTCAGCCACAGCACGATCGCGCTCGCCCTGGGGCTCGCGTTCAGCGCCGGCGCGATGGCGCAAGGCCTGTCGAAAGAGGAATATAAATCGAGGACCGACGGCATCGAGGCCGCGTACCAGTCCGCTGCGGGGCGTTGCGGTTCGTTTGCCGCCAACGCCAAGGACATCTGCATGGCCGAGTCCAAGGGCAAGGAAAGTGTCGCCAAGGCCGACCTCGAGGCCCAGTACAAGCCCAGCCAGGAGACCGAGTACCAGGCGCGCGACGCGCGGGCGCAAGCCGACTACGCCGTCGCCGTGCAAAAGTGCGACAACCAGGCCGGCAACGCCAAGGACGTGTGCGTGGCCGAGGCGAAGGCCGCGCAGACCAATGCCAAGGCCGACGCGAAACTGCAGATGAAGACCTCGGATGCGAAGGCCGAAGCGGGCGTGAAGGCCGCAGACGCGCGCCAGGACGCGACCGAAGCAAAGCGCGACGCCAACTTTGCGGTAGCGAAAGAGAAGTGCAA
>JBDTMD010000035.1:0-9360 GCA_039934435.1 Burkholderiales bacterium | reverse complement strand
CAAATTATAAACCTTGCCGGCGCGGCTATGTGCGATACCGAACGGAAGGCCGAGCCGGTACGCCGGACAGTGACTGACGCCGACTGTCGGTGCTACAAGAAAGGCGAATTTCTCTTTGCGTCCGATGCGCAGATCTCCCCCTCTTCCCCACTGCGCATTTGGGGGAATGTGGCCCCGCTCTCCCGACCGGGGCCCGTTTCTTTGAGGGTTGACCTGCGCGCCGAACGCGCGCTGGTCGCGCGGCAATGGAACGCCAGCCAGGAGTCGTGCGTGGCGCTCGCCGTGGCCGCGGCGTTCACCTTTCACCAGGCGCGCCGCGACGGCGAGGAATCGCTCTTCGAGAGCGAATACGCCGGCGCGCTGGACGTCGCCGCTGCCGCGATCGCCTGCCTCCTTCCCATCTACACGCTGGATGGCCGGGGGCAGCACATTCCCGTACGCATCGATCTTGCGCGGCAGCGGTTTCGCGGCGGCGCAGCCGAAGTGCGATGCGCCGACGGCGCGATACTCGCGCCGCTCGCCATCGTGCGCCGCGACTTGCTGCCGGCGCTCCTGACGATCGAGCGCTCGGCGATCGAATTCCTGGCGCCCCGGCGACAGCGGCCCGCCGTCACGGCCGCGTAGCTTCGCCGCGCCGCCGCAGCTGAGCCCGGCCGGGCTGGACATCCACTGCGCCGGCCTCTCGATCGCGACATTGACGCCAGCCGATTTCCGGGTATAGTGCCCCCACTAGACCAATCGGTCTAGTCGGAGCTTAGCCGGTAAAAAAGGAGACGCGATCATGCGAGTGGCAAAAGAAAAGGTGGACGTCCGGATGGAAATCCCGGGCGCGGTGATTCGTCAGAAAACGGAGTTCGGCAACATCAGCGGCTTCGGCCAGATCAGCGGCGAGTACTTCACGCTGTCAGCGGGCGTCGATACCACGCCGCTGTTCGAGGGACTGGAGGGCGACATGTGCCAGTGCCCGCACTGGGGCTACGTCCTGCGCGGCCAGCTCACGACGACCGATGCCATCGGCGTCGAGGAGACGGTGATGGCGAACGATCTGTTCTACTGGCCGCCCGGGCACAACGTCAAGGTCGACGCCGACGCCGAGATCGTGATGTTCAGCCCCCAGCACGAGCACAGCCGCGTCATCAATCACATGATCGCGAAGGTAAAGGGCTAACATAACGGGGAGTCGCAATGCGGCTCCCCGTATGCCACGCCCCTCGACCGTCATGGAGCCGGCGCATTCCACCAAGCAGCGTCTGCTTGACGCGGGGCTGGCCATGCTGCTCGAGCACGGCTACCACGACCTGGGCATCCAGGCGCTGCTGGACGCGACCGACACGCCGAAGGGCTCGTTCTACCATCACTTCAAGGACAAGGAAGACTTCGCGCTGCAGGTCATCGACGAGTACATGAAGAACGTGCACGTCGGCCTCGACACCTGCCTCGGCGACAAGAAACTGCCGCCGCTCAAGCGCGTGCGCCGGTTCTTCGAGATGACGCAGGAGCACTACCGGCGCGAGGGCTACATGGGCTGCCTGCTGGGCGGGCTCGGGCAGGAGCTCTCGGGCGTAAGCGACGTGTTCCGGCGCAAGGTCGAGGGCTGCTTTGCCGAGATCGCACGGCGCATCGCCATCTGCCTGGAGCAGGCGCGTAAGCAAGGCGACATCCCGGCCGAGGCCAATGCACGGCGCATGGCGAGCCTGCTGGTGGACTGCTGGGAAGGCGCGGCGCTGCGCAGCCGGCTGCGCTGAACGCCGGCGCCGCTGACGACGATGCTCGACTTCTACTTCCAGGCGGCCGTTACCCGCTGACCTGCGGGCCGTTCCCCGGCCCTAGAGCGCCTGCTCCAGCGTCGGCGCGCTGTCCTGCAGCGTCACGCGCCGCATGTCGCGCGGATACTTCTTGTCGTCGTACGCCCGGCCGCGATGCATGGTGCAGCGGTTGTCCCAGACCACGAGGTCGTGCACCCGCCACTCGTGGCGGTAGACGAATGCGCGCTGCGTGGCGTGCTCGACGAGGTCGCGGATCAGCGCCATCGCCTCGGGTACTTCCCAGCCCTCGATGCGCCCGATGTGCGCCGACAGATAAAGACTCAGCCGTCCCGAGCCCGCATGCCGGCGCACCAGGCGCTGCGGCACCGGCTCGAATTGCCGCTGCTCTTCCGCGTTGAAGTTATTGAAGCCGAGCAGCGCGCGGCTGTACAAAAGGGAATGCCAGCACACGAGGTCCTTTAGCGTGGCCTGCATCTTCGCGGGCAGGGCATCCCACGCGGCGCGCATGTCGGCGAACTCCGTTTCGCCGCCTTCGGGCGGGATCGAGCGCGCGTACAGCAGCGAATACTTCGCCGGCGTGGTCTTGAAGCTGCTGTCCGAGTGCCACAGGCGGTTGCCGAGGTTGAACATGCGCCGCCGGTCGTCCGCCTTCAGGATTTCCCCGTTCACGTCGAGGTTGGAGATGTCGTTCATCTCCTGGTGCTTGAGGCGGTGCTTTTCGGCGTCCACCGTGGCGCGCGTGTGCTCGACCGGCCCGAACGCGGCGCCGAAGGCCATGTGCTGATCGTCGTCCAGGTCCTGGCCGGGAAACACCAGCACCGCGTGGCGGTCCATCGCCGCCTCGATCGCCGCGCGCAGTACCGGCGTCAGGGGCTTTCGCAGGTCTACTCCTTCGACCCGGGCGCCGATATGCGGATGCAGGGAGGTGACGCGCATGTTCAATGCTGCTATCGCGGAGCCCGGCGTGTCAATCTCGCATCAAAGGCCCAGGAGTGGCGATGGTCGCCCCGACTTACTTCGAGCCGCTGCCGTATGGCCGCGTGATGATCTCGAGCAGGTTGCCGCCCGGGTCCTCGAAGTACACGCCGCGGCCGCCGAACCGGGTGTTGATGCCGCCCGGTTCGTGGCGGCCCGGATCGGCCCAGTAGTCGAGCCCGCGCGCCTTGACGCGACCGAAGATCTGGTCAAACTCGGCCTCGCTCACCAGAAAGGCGTAGTGCTGAACGTGGATTTTGTCTTCTGCCTCCTGGATGGCCAGGGTCACCTCGTTGGCGGTCACGACATCGAGGAACGGGCCGAAAGGCACGGGCTCGGCGAAGCCGAAAACGCTCGAATAGAAATCCGCCGATACGCGCTTGTCGCGCGCGTGCACGATGGTGTGGTTGAGCTTGACGGCCATGATTACGCGACCATTTTGGGCCCGGCGGCGCGGGATTGTCCATCGATCGCGGGACTCGGCCATCGCCAATGTGCGGCCCCGAACGGTGATGGGCGGCGAACCGGCCGATCATGCGTTCCACGAGCACTCAACGGTGCGAAAGGAATCCCATGAACGGCATCATCTATCTCGTCGGGCTGGTGGTCATCGTCGTCGCCATCCTGTCTTTTTTCGGCCTGCGCTGAGCGCATACCGCGTTTGATCCCGGGCCCCGGCGCGCGGCGCCTGCCGTGTATCCTGTGCCCGGCCGATGTGGGAACTTATCGCCCTGGCGGTCGCGCTCGCCGGCGCCTGGCTATGGATCGATAGCCTGCGCGCGCGCGAGCACGCAATAACGGCCGGGCGCGCAGCGTGCGTGCGCTACGGCGTGCAGCTGCTCGACGAAACGGTGTCGTTCACGCGCCTGCGCGTCGCGCGCGACGACGAAGGCCGGCTGCGCTTGCGGCGCACCTACGTGTTCGAATTCTCCGAGACCGGCGATAACCGGCGCCAGGGCGCGATCGTCATGCTCGGCGCGCGGCTCGAGGACCTGCGCCTGGAGCCGTACCGGATGCAGTGAGCTGCCCGCAGGACGGCGCGCCCAGCCTATACTTTCCGCACACACAAGGAGGCGGACCATGAAACTGAAGATCACGAAGGGCGAAATGTGGAAGGCGACCATCGACGATCAGCCCGGCGGCGCCGCGGCGGTGCTCGATCCGGTGGCCAGGGCGGGCGGCAATTTCGAGTTCGCCTTCGCGCGCCGGGCGGCCGAGATGCCGGGCAAGGGCCTGCTGTTCATCACGCCGGTGAAAGGCAAGAAAGTCGTCGCGGCGGCGCAATCAGTGGGCCTCGGTGCGGCACCCGACATGCACCTGCTGCGCATCGAAGGCGGCGACAAGCCCGGCACCACGGCGGCGATCACGCGCGCCCTCGCCAACGCCGGCATCAGTTTTCGCGCCTTGTCGGCGACCGCGGTCGGCCGCAATTTCAAGGGTTTTCTCGTGCTTGATTCGGCAGAGGACGCGGCGCGCGCGGGCGCCACCCTGAAGAAGCTCTAGGCGGCGCTGCGCGTGCCAGGCGGTCCGGCGATCGAACGCTATTCGCTTCTCATCCGCGGCGGCAGCGTGATCGACGGCACGGGCGCGCCGCGCTATGAAGCCGACGTCGCGCTGCGCGGCGGCCGTATCGCCGCCATCGGCAAGCTCGACGCCGCCCGCGCCGACGCCGAGATCGACGCCAGCGGCAAGATCGTCGCGCCCGGCTTCATCGACGCGCACACGCACGACGACCGGCTGCTGCTGTCCGCCCCCGACATGGCGCCGAAGGCGAGCCAGGGCGTGACCACGGTCGTGGCGGGCAACTGCGGCATCTCGCTGGCGCCGGCGCCGCGCGGCATGCGGCCCGTGCCGCCGCTCGACCTGCTGGATGCCGCAGGCGGCTGGTTCCGCTTTCCCACCTTCGCCGCCTACGTGGCGGAACTGCGCGCCAAGCCCGCGGCGACCAATGCCGCGCTGCTGGTAGGCCATTCGACGCTGCGCGTGCAGACCATGGACAGCCTCGAGCGCCCGGCGAACGCCGGCGAGATCGGCCGCATGCGCAAGCTCGCGGACGAAGCGCTCGCGGCGGGAGCGATCGGCGTCTCCACGGGCCTGTGGTACGAGCCGGCGAGCGCCGCGACCACCGAAGAAGTGATCGAGGTGTGCCGGCCGCTTGCGGCGCGCAACGGCCTTTACTGCACGCACATGCGCGACGAAGGCGATCGCGTGCTGGACTCGCTCGAGGAGACCTTCCGCATCGGCCGCGAGCTCGGCGTGCCGGTGGTGGTCTCGCACCACAAGGTGATGGGCAAGGCGAACCACGGCCGCTCGCGCGAAACGCTGCCGCTGATCGAGGCGCGCATGCGCGGCCAGGCGATCGGCCTCGATTGCTATCCGTACTGCGCGGCGTCCACCATCCTCACCGCGAGCCGCGCGAAGATCGCCACGCGCGTGCTCGTCACCTGGTCGACGCCGCATCCCGAGCTCGCGGGAACGGACCTCGCCGAGATCGAGAAGCGGCTGGGACTTTCCACGGAGCAGGCGATCGCCAGGCTGCTGCCCGCCGGCGCGGTGTATTTCGCCATGGATGAAACCGACGTGCAGCGCATCCTCGCCTTTGATAGCACCATGATCGGCTCGGACGGCCTGCCGCACGACGCCGCGCCGCATCCGCGCCTGTGGGGCACGTTCCCGCGCGTGCTCGGGCACTACGCGAGGGGGCTGAACCTGTTTTCGCTCGAAACCGCGGTCTACAAGATGACCGGACTCACGGCGAAAACCTTCGGCCTCAAGGATCGCGGCGTGCTTGAGAAAGGCTTCGCCGCCGACATCACTGTCTTCGACGCGGGCACGGTGGACGAGGCCGCCACTTTCGCGCGGCCGATCCAGCCGGCGAAGGGCATCGAGGCGGTGATCGTGAACGGTGCCATCGTCTGGCGAGATGGCAGGAGCACGGGCGCGCGCCCGGGGCAGGTGCTTGCCAGAACCTAGGCGCGCCGGCGCCCGTTGACCCTCGCGGGTCACGCTCCTAGAGTAGGCCTGCCCATGGAGTACGTGATCGTCCGCTTTCCCACCCGCCGCCTGGTCTACATCGACGACGAGGAAAACGGCTGCACCAACGACGTCCTCAGGGTCGACGCCGGCACGCACGTGTTCGCGCTCGGCAATCTCTACAACTTCCGCCCGGCGCAGCGCACGGCGACGGTCGAGGACACCTCGGTCCTCGAGCCGCTAGAAATCAAGTTCTATCCCAAGGACGACGCGTGAGCCGGGCGCTTCTCGCCGGCCTGCTCGCGCTCGCCGCCTGCGCCTCGATCGAGCCGGGCAACCCGCCGCTCGCGCGGTACGCGCCGCAGGCCGGCTACCGCTTCGACAACCTCGAGCAGGGCGAGAACTCCGACCAGCTGTTCGTCATCGTCACCTTCTCGGGCGGCGGCACGCGCGCCGCGGCGCTCGCCTACGGCGTGCTCGAGACCCTGCGCGATACGTGGATCGACGGACAGAAAGGCAGGATCCGTCTCCTCGACGAGGTGGACGTGATCTCGTCGATCTCGGGCGGGAGCTTTCCTGCGGCCTACTACGCGCTGCGCGGCAAGAAGATCTTTGACGAGTTTCCCGACAAGTTCCTCTACCGGCCAATCCAGACCGACCTCATCAGCCTCCTCATCACGCCCACGAACTGGTTCAAGCTCGCGGCCTCCGCCTACGGCCGCAGCGACCTCGCGGCGGAGCTCTACGACCGCGACGTGTTCGGCGGCGCCACTTACGCCGACGTGATCGCGCGCAACCGCCGCCCGTTCGTGGTGCTCAACGCCACGGACATGACGACCGGGCTGGCGTTCCCGTTCATCCAGGACCAGTTCGACCTGCTGTGCTCGGACCTCGCGGGCGTGAAGCTCGCGCGCGCCGCGGCCGCGTCGTCGGCGTTTCCGGGCGGGCTCACCGCGCTCACGTTCTGGAACTACGCCGGCACCTGCGGCTACCAGCAGCCCGCCTGGGTGGCGCTCGCCGCCGCTGACCACGCCTCGCGCGTCAACGCGCGGCGCACCGCGCGCGCCGAGGCCCGGCTCTCGCTCGCTGCCGCGGGCCCGGCGCGGCCGTACCTGCACCTCACCGACGGCGGCGTCGCCGACAACATCGGCCTGCGCGGACCGCTTGAAGCAATCGTGTCATTGAACCACCCCTGGAGCGTGGTGCAGATGCTGAACCGGGGGCGCGTGGACAAGCTCGCGGTGATCGTGGTGAACGCGGCGACTGCGCCGGCAAACCCGCGCGACCAGAGCGCCGCCGTGCCGGGGCTCATCGACACGATCGGCACCGCGGCCACCGTGCCATTGGACAACTACTCTTTCGACACCGTGGAGCTGCTGAACAAGATCGCGCGCGAATACCGGGCCGATGCCGGCACGGTGGCGATCTGCAACCGGCTCTCGGCGGCGAAGGGCGCGCAATGCGCGCTCAAGCTCGACGCACCGCACCAGGTCGAGCTCTATCCGGTGCAGGTGGCCTTCGAATTCGTCGCCGCGCGCGAGGAGCGCGACTGGTTCAGGAACCTGCCGACCAGCTTCGAGCTGCCGCGCGCGACCATCGACCGCCTGCGCGCCGTGGGCCGGCAGCTCCTCGGCGAAGATCCGCAGTTCCGCAGACTGCTCGAGGCGCTCGGCGGCTGCCTGGCACCGCAGGGCGGCACCTGCTGAGCGGTTGCGCGCGCTCCCGCCGGCCTCCCGGTGTGTCCGGGCGACACCCGAAGTCGGCGCTATTCCGGCGGCATCTGGCTGTGCAGCACCACGCCTTTGCGCTGCTGCTTCGCCGCGTACATTGCAAGGTCGGCGTGCTTCAGCAGCTCCTGCGCCGTGCGTCCATCCTCGGGATACAGCGCGATGCCGACGCTGGAACTCACCGTGAGGCTCGCGCCGTCGACCTCGCACGCCTCGCCGATGCGCTCGATAAGCACGCTGGCAAAGTTCACCGCATTGGCCTCGTCCTTCGCCTCCAGCATGAGGAACAGGAATTCGTCCCCGCCGCGGCGGCCGACCGTGTCGCCGCCGCGCACCAGCGCCTCGAGCCGCCGCGCCACCGCCTGCAGCACCCGGTCGCCGACATCGTGCCCGTACCGGTCGTTGATGCTCTTGAACTCATCGAGGTCGATGAACATCACCGCCAGGCGCCAGTCGTGGCGCTGCGCCTGCGACAGGGCATTGTCCAGCCGGTTCTTGAACAACGTCATGTTCGACAGGCCGGTCACGCCATCGTACAGCGCGTCGTGGCGCGATTGCTTCTCCTGGGCGCGGCTCGCCGACAGCGCGGTCTTGCTGCGCGAGAGCTGATGCTCCAAGTCGGCGCGCTCATCGAGCTCTTCGGTCAACGCATTGTTCACGGTCTCCAGCTCGTCCGAGCATTCCTGCACCTTGACTTCGATTTCCGCGCTTTTCGCCAGCGCCTGCTTCACTTCCCGGCGCTGCGCGCCGGTCGTCGCAGGGTCGTGCTTGAGGGTCGCATTGACCGTCGACAAGTCTTCGGCGGCTTCCTCCACCTTGATCTGCACGTCCTCGCTTTGGTCGAGTGCACGGGCCAGCGGCGCCGCCTTGCGCCGTTCCTTCATGCCCGAGTTTTTTGTGTCCGGTTTCATGGCATCACCTCTCGCTTGGCGAGTGTGCACCGCCGCGGGCCCGGGCGCGGTGCGCTAGCAAACATAGGGCATGCCCGGCGCATCAGGCCCCCAGCAAGTCGCGCCCGGCGCGACTTTGTGCCGCATGGGACAGCCCGTGCACGCCGACGCCCAGCAGGCGCACCGCGCGCTTGCCGGCCGCGGTGCGATCCAGCAGCATCAGCGCGCGCTCGGCGATGCGCGCCGCCTCGTGCGTCGCCGGCTCCTCGGTGTGGCTGCGCGTGACGGTGGTGAAGTCCGCATAGCGCACCTTGAGGGTCACGGTGCGCGCGACGAGCGACTTCTTCTCCAGCGATGAGGCCGTGCGCTTCGCCAGGCGCGCGATCTCGGCGCGCTGCTCGCGCAGTTCGGTGAGGTCCTCGGGGTAAGTGTCCTCGCAGGAGATCGACTTCCACGGCCGGTCGGGCTTCACTTCGCGCGAATCGTCGCCGTGCGACAGGCGCTGCAGCCACTCGGCGTGGCTGCCCACAGCCTTACGCAGTTGCGCCTCGTCCGCACCGCGTACATCGACCAGTTTCGCGATGCCGATGGCGCGCAGTTTGCGCGCCGTCACCGGGCCGACGCCCCACAGGGCTTCCACCGGCAGCTTCAGCAGAAAGGCTTCCACCCGTTCCGGCGCGATCACGGTCAGGCCGTTGGGCTTTTGCCAGCCGGAGGCGATTTTCGCCAGGAACTTGTTCGGTGCTACGCCCGCGGAAGCGGTCAGCGCGGTCTCGAGGAAGATGCGCGACTTCAGGTGCTTCGCCACTTCCATGGCGAGCGGCTGGCCGAGCGAATTCTCGGTGACATCGAGGTACGCCTCGTCGAGCGACAGCGGCTCGACCAGCGGCGTCACCGACCTGAGGATCGCCATCACCTGCTGCGACACGGCGCGGTACTTGGTGAAGTCGGGGCGCACGATGACCAGCTCCGAGCAGGCGCGCAGCGCACGCGCCATCGGCATCGCCGAGCGGATACCGAAGGTGCGCG
>JBDTMD010000034.1:0-9379 GCA_039934435.1 Burkholderiales bacterium | reverse complement strand
GCCCTAGGATTCCAGAATCTCCTTGTTTGCCCGTGCGTTAGGGGGCATACTGCCCGCCTCGCAACATCCGGATCGGAGTCATGGCCAAGGAAGAAATGCTGGAAATGGAGGGCGTAGTGCAGGAAGTGCTGCCCAGCACGCAGTTTCGCGTCGAGCTCACCAACGGCGCGCAAGTTCTCGCCTACGCGGGCGGCAAAGTGCGCAAGAACCGCATCCGCATCCTCGCGGGCGATCGCGTGACCATGGAAATGTCTCCCTACGACCTGACGCGCGGCCGCATCAGCTTCCGCCACAAGGACGAAAACCCGGTCGCCATGCCCAAGCGGCGGCCGATGTTCAGAAAGCGCTAGGCGCATGATGGGGCCGGCTCCGGCCATCCCCGCTCACGAGATCGAGATCACGGCCGTGCGCGCGCAGGGCGCCGGCGGCCAGAACGTCAACAAGGTCTCGAGCGCCGTGCACCTGCGCTTCGACATCCGCGCCTCGTCGCTCGCCGAGGACATCAAGCACCGGCTGCTGCACCGTGGCGACAAGCGCATCACGCGCACCGGCGTCGTCGTCATCAAGGCACAGCAACACCGCAGCCTCGAGCTGAACCGCGCAGAGGCGCTTTTCCGGCTGCACGCGCTCGTGGCAGCTGCCGCCTTCGTGCCGAAAAAGCGCCGGCCGACGCGGCCGACCCGCGGCTCGAAGGAGCGGCGCATTGAGGCGAAACAGCGCCGCGGGCGCCTCAAGGCGCTGCGCGGCAGGGTGCAAGACTGATAAGATTTCAGCCATGGATCGCACCTCTGAACGCCGCAAGGAAGTCACTGCCGCCGTCGTCGACATCCGCGAGATCGAAAAGCGCGACGGCGTGAATCGCGCCAGCCTCGACAAGATCAAGGCGCGCCTGATCAAGCTGGCGGCGCGCGCGGAGCTGTTTACCGCCGGAGATTTCCCGCCGCCCGAGCCCGGCGGCAAGCGCCATTCCTGCCTGTATCGATTGTCGGAGGACGCCGACCACCGCTTCGCGCTGTACGCGAATTCGGCGCGCGGCGGCCATGGCACGCCGGCGCACAACCACACCACCTGGGCAGTAATCGTCGGCGTGACCGGCGAAGAGCTGAACAAGTTCTACGACCGCGCGGTGGAAGGTGGCGTGCGCGAGAAGGGCAGCGCCGTCGTGCGCCAGGGCACGGGCGTCGCCTTCATGCCCGAGGACCTGCATTCCATCCACATCGAGGCGCCGCTGATCAATTTCCACATGTACGGGCTCGGTCTCGAGCAGCTGCACCGGCGCGAGTTCTACAAGGAGCAGGAAGGGCGCTGGGACGTCTTCCCGGCGCACTCGGACATCCGCGAAGCGCGCGCATGACGCCCGCGCAGCTGCGCGAGCGGCTGCTGTCGCGGGACGAGCTTGCCCTGCTCGACGTGCGCGAGCAGGGCGTCCATTACAAGGGTCATCCGTTTTTCGCCTGCGCGCTGCCGCTGTCGCGCCTGGAGCTCATGCTGAGCGACTTGCTGCCTCGACGCTCGGCGCCGCTCGTGCTGCTCGACGGCGGCGGCGAGGGGCTCGCCGAGCGCGCTGCCGCAAAGCTGAAGACCTTCGGCTACGCCGATGTCGATATCCTCGAGGGCGGCTGCGCCGCCTGGCGGGCATCCGGCGGCGAACTGTTCAGCGGCGTGAACGTGCCCTCGAAGGCTTTTGGCGAGTTCATCGAGCACCACTACGCCACGCCGCGCATTCCGCCCGCGGAGCTGAAGCGCCTGCAGGCCAGCGGCCGCAAGCTGGTGATCCTCGATTCGCGCCCGTGGGAGGAGTACCACCGCATGAACATTCCCGGTGGCATCGACGTGCCGGGCGCGGAGCTGGTGTACCGCACGCCTGACCTCGCGCCGGACCCGGACACGCTGGTGGTGGTGAATTGCGCCGGCCGCACGCGCAGCATCATTGGCTGCCAGTCGCTCAGGAACGCGGGCTGGAAGGACGTCGTGGCGCTGAAAGACGGCACCATGGGCTGGGAGCTCGCCGGCTTCGATTGCGAGCGCGGTTCGGAGCGCGTTGCGCCAGTTCCCACTACCACTGGGAAGGCGAAGGCACGCGCCGCGGCCGACGCGGTCGCCGCGCGTTTCGCAGTAAAGTTCGCGCGCGCGCCGCAGGTGCGCGCATGGCTGGGCGATGCCGCGCGCACCACGTACCTGCTCGACGTGCGCTCGCGCGAGGAATTCGAAGCCGGGCATCTCGAGGGCGCGCGCCATGCGCCCGGCGGCCAGCTGGTGCAGGCCACCGACGAATACGTCGGGGTGCGCAACGCGCGCATGGTGCTCGTCGACCCGGAGCGTGTGCGCTCGGTGATGACCGCATCGTGGCTGAACCAGATGGGCTGGGACGACGTGTTCGCGCTCGAGCCCGACGCCGGCGACTGGCCGCTCGAGCGCGGTGCGCGCGCGCTGCGCCTGCCCGGCCTGCAGCGCGCGCCGGAAATCGACGCCGTCGAGCTCGCGCGCGTGCGCGTTACCGTGCTCGATCTCTCCACCAGCCTGAAATTCCGCGCCCGGCACGTCCCCGGTGCCTGGTGGGCGGTGCGTTCGCGGCTGGATGCGGCGCGCGCGCAGGTCGGCGACGCAACCGAGGTGGTACTGGCTTCGGATGACGGCCTGCTCGCGCACCTTGCCGCGCCGGAAGCGACGACGCTCTGGCCGCGTGCGCGCGTGCAGGTGCTCGCGGGCGGCAACGCCGCATGGATTGAGGCTGGGCTACCCACCGAAAGCGGAATCGGCGCCAACGCGACCACTGCGCTCGACGATGTCTGGTACAAGCCCTACGACCACGAGCACGGCGCCGACTATGAGAAACACGCGCGCGCCTACCTTGATTGGGAGGTGGCGCTCGTCGAGCAGATCCGGCGCGACCCGGCGATCCGGTTTCGGGCGTACGATTAGGTCATGGGCCGGCCGATCTTCGATGCAGCACGCATTCACCCCGCGATCCGCGACAAGGTCGACTCGTGGGGCGTGGAGATCGTGGAGGAAGTGCAGCTGGCGATCGAGGCGAAGCCGATCGTCGTCGTCGGCATGAAAATGAATCCGGCGCCGAAGAAGGCGCGCCAGCGCCTCGATGCCGCGGGCCTGCAGTACACCTACCTCGAATACGGCTCCTACCTCTCGGGCTGGCGCAAGCGCCTGCCGCTCAAGCTGTGGACCGGCTGGCAGACCTTTCCGATGGTGTTCGTGAAGGGTGTGCTGGTGGGCGGCGCGAGCGACCTGGAAAAGCTCATGGCGAGCGGCAAGCTCGACGAGATGCTGAAGCAGGACTCAAAGTAGTCCGAGGGCCTGGAAGCGCAGGTAGAGCTCGCGGCAGGCCCAGGCGTCGGTGGCGGCGTACGTCACCTGCTGGGGCGTGAGGTGCCGCGCCGCCCAGTTCGTGGTTTTCGTGCCTTTCGGAATGCGCGTGCCGAGAAATATTCCCGTCAGATTGCGCAGCCCGGTCTGCTTCAGGCCGTGGCGATGCGCCACCTGGCCGAGGTCGAGCACCGCGGCCGCTTCGAACGCGAACAGCTGCTTGAGCTGGCGCAGATCGTCGGCGAGCGCCACGCCCGCATTGACGATATGTGGTGCGCCGAGCATCCGGGCGAGAAGTCCCGAGCAATCCAGCCGCTGCAGCGCAAAGAGGTAAACGGCGCGCGCCGTCGCCACCTGCGCGAGGCTCGGCAGGTGGCTCTCACCCTTGCGAAAGGCGGGGCGTGTCTCGGTGTCGAAACCTACGGCCCTTTCCTGCAGGATGTCGGCGGCGGCACGCTCGAGCATGTGCTCGGACTCGACCAGGTGCACCGCGCCCTCGTAGCGCCGGATCGGCAGCGCGTTCATTTCCTCGCGCGAAATCTGGCGCAGGTATTCGGGCGGCATCGGCATACCGGGCGCAGTGTAAGCTTGCGCGGGCAGGCATGAGAAAGAAGCGCCGCGGCCGCCATCACCACCACGTTTACGTGGTCGAGCTCGACCCCGCGGTGCTCAATCTGGCGCGCTTTCGCAAGGCCAACCCCGGGCGCGACATGCTGAAGCCCTGCGTCTACGTCGGCATGACCGGCCTCACGCCCGAGGCGCGCTTTGCCAGGCACAAGGCTGGCGTCCGCGCCAATGCGTATGTGCAGCGCTTTGGCCTGCGCCTGCTTCCCAGGCTCTATGCCTATGCCAATCCGATGCCCTACGCGGCGGCGCGGGACATGGAGGTCGAGCTGGCGATCGGGCTGCGCGACGAGGGCTACGCCGTATGGCAGGCCTGAGAGCGGTGCTCGACACGCAGGTCTGGCTCGACTGGCTGGTGTTCGACGACCCCTCGGTCGGCCCTCTGCGCGAGGCGCAGGCCGCGGGCCGCCTGGAGATCGTGATCGATGAAGCCTGCGAGGCCGAGCTGGTGCGGGTGCTCGCCTACGATCTCGGCAAATACTCGCTCGATGCCGGCGAGCGGACCCGCTGCATCGCGCGTGCCCGCGGCGTGGCGCGAAAAGTCGCGCCGGCCGCGGCGCAGGGCCTGCCGCAATGCCGGGACCCCGATGACCAGAAGTTCCTCGAGCTGGCGGCGGCGGCCGGAGCGCAGGTTCTGGTTTCCAAGGACCAGGCGCTGCTGGCGCTTGCGTCGCGCGTGCGCGCGTTTCGCATTGTCGCGCCCAACGACCTCGGCGAACTCTGATGCCGCTCGGCCCCGACCTGATCGTCGCCTACCTGGGCGCGGAATACGTGGTATTCGGCGAGCCCGAACTGGTGCTGCGCGTCGGCGAGCCGAGCAAAGAACTGGATGCTCTGCTCGAAGCCGAGGGCGCGGACACAGCGGCATACGTCACGGCTGCCAATCCGAATGGCCGCTTCGCCGGCAAGGCGGAGAACCTGCTCGCGACCACCGCGCTCCTGGAAGCGCAGCGCGTGGCCGGATACGCCTGCTTTGCCGGAGAGGGCCGCGATCCACAGGCGGAGTGGCTCCCCGAGCCGAGCGTGCTGGTGGTGGGCATGACGCGGCGCGAGGCCGAGGTGCTGGGTCGCAGCTACGAGCAGAACGCCATCGTGTTCATCGAAAAGGGCAAGGCACCGGAGCTCGTCGTCCTGGGCGGAGCGTAATGCCTGTTGACAATGAGAACCGCTATCATTATTCTCCATCAACAGTAACGATTATCGTTTATCAACTTGAGGACGCATGGTGAAGAAGCTGCTGTTTTTACTGGCGTTTGTACCCACTCTGGCGTTTGCCCAGACACCCGAATTCAAGCTCGTCATCAAAGATCATCGCTTCACTCCCGCCGAGTTGCGGGTGCCCGCGAACAAGAAGGTGAAGCTGATCGTGGCGAACGAAGATCCGACGCCGGAAGAGTTCGAGAGCCATTCTATGAACCGCGAGAAGGTGATCCCGGGGCGCACGAGCGCGACGATCTTCATCGGCCCCCTGCGCCCGGGGCGCTATCCGTTCGAGGGTGAGTTCAACGCGGCGAGCGCCAAGGGCGTCGTCATCGCAGAGTAGATAGTGTTCGGCGTCTCGATCATCGTTTTTCGTGAAGTGCTGGAGGCCGCGCTGATCGTCGGCATTTTGGCGGCGGCCTCGCGCGGCATCAGCGGCCGCGCGCGTGCGCTCGGTGCCGGCATCGGCGCCGGCGCGCTGGGCGCGGTGCTGGTCGCGGTGTTCGCCGAGTCCATCTCTCACGCGGCGCGCGGCATGGGCCAGGAACTGTTAAACGCGACGGTGCTCGGGCTGGCGGTGCTGATGCTCGCCTGGCATTGCATCTGGATGGCCCAGCATGGCGCCGCCATGGCCGCGGACGCGCGCCGCGTCACGCAGGACGTGCGCCAGGGCGCGCGCGGGCTTTCGGCCATTGTGCTGGTCGCCGCGCTCGCGGTGTTGCGCGAGGGCTCGGAAACGGTGCTTTTCCTGTACGGCATGGCGGCCGGCGCGAATCTGGGAGCCGCGAGCGTGGCGGCCGGTGCCGGACTGGGTCTGGCCGCCGGCGGCGTGGTCGGCTACGCCCTGTACGCCGGATTGCTGCGCATTCCGGTGCGGTACTTCTTCTCGGTGACCGGCGCCCTGGTGCTGCTGCTCGCCGCGGGCATGGCGGGGCAGATGGCGCGTTTTCTGATCCAGGCCGATGTGCTGCCCGGGCTGCGCGAACCGCTCTGGGACACTTCGTGGCTGCTCGGCACGCAAAGCGCGATCGGCTCGTTCCTGCATGTGCTGATCGGCTACGACCCGCGCCCGAGCGCGACGCAGATGCTGTTCTACGGCGCCACGCTGCTGCTGATTCTCGCCGGCGCCAAGCTGGCGCGGCCCCAGAAACTCAAGACCTGAAAGGAACAACCTTGGAGAAGATATCCGCGGCCTGCGCCGGGATGCTGCTCGCGCTGTGCGCACCGGCGGCGCTGGCCGGCCCCTCGGCCTACGTCCATACGCCGATCGTCGAGTACAGCGAGCATGAGATCGAATTGAAGGGCGGTCGCGCGAAGCTGGGCGACGGAAGCCACGAGGATGCCTATGCGATCAGCTACGGCCTTGGCGTGACGCCGTGGTGGTTTACCGAGGTCTACGTGAAATTCGCGGGCGCAACCGGGCAGCCGACCAAGGCGGAGGCTGTGGAGTGGGAAAATGTGATTCAGCTGACCGAAATCGGCAAGTATGCGGCCGACTTCGGGATGCTCGTGGAGATCGAACGCCCGCGCGACCACGCCGAAGGCTACGAACTGACCTACGGTCCCCTGATGCAGACCGAATTCGGACGCGTGCAGCTCAACACTAACGTGCTCTTCCGGCGCCACGTACGTGCCACCAAGCCTTCGGCCACGGAAATGCTCTACGAGTGGCAGGTGAAATACCGCTGGCTGCCCGCATTCGAGCCCGGATTTCAGGGCTTCGGCGAAATGGGCAAGTGGGACCACTGGGAGGCCTCGATCCTGCAGTCGCACATTGTCGGCCCGGCACTGTTCGGCAAAATCCAGCTTGGGGGTCGCCAGGCGCTCAAGTACGACGCTGCGCTTTTGTTTGCGGCGTCGCCCGCCGCCCCCGACCGCACGCTGCGCTTTCGACTGGAGTACGAGTTCTGAGGCAGCGCACCCGCTAGCCGAGCACCGTCACCACGACGCTGCGCGCATGCGGTGCGTGGCGGTGCTCCCAGAGGTAGATCCCCTGCCACGTGCCGAGGGCGAGCTGCCCCTCGGCCACCGGAATCTGCAGCGAATTGCTCGTCAGCACCGAGCGCGCATGCGCCGCCATGTCGTCCGCACCCTCGTCGTCGTGCCGATAGGCGGGATCGCCGTCCGGCGCGAGGCGCGACAGGACCGTTTCCAGATCCTGGCGCACGGCGGGCGCAGCGTTCTCGCACAGGATGAGCGAGGCGCTCGTGTGCTGCAGGAAGACGTTGCACAGGCCGGACGCGATTCCGGACTCGCGCACGGCCCGCGCCACGTCCGCCGTGATGTCGGTGGTGCCGCGGCCGGCGGTGCGGAAGTTGAGGGTTTTCTGGACCGTGGGCATGATAGGCGCGGGATGAAGCCGCCATTGTCCACTTACCGCGAGCAGGCGCTCAAGCTTCTGCCCTGGATCTGCACGCGTTGCGCGCGCGAGTTTCCGGCCTCGCGGCTGCGCGAGCTCACGGTGCACCACAAAGACGGCGACCACGACCATAACCCGCCCGACGGCTCGAACTGGGAGCTGCTGTGCGTGTACTGCCACGAGAACGAGCATGCGCGCGTCGAGGACGCCCGCGCGGGCGGCGGCGCCGACAAGCCGCGGGCCGCGGCGACGCACAAGGCACTAGCCGGACTGGAAAAGCTGCTGAAACGCAAGAAGTAGTTTTCATTCGCGGCGCCCCATTGCCGCCGGACAAATGGCGCAGAATGCCGCCGCTTTGTAGGCGAAAATGTGCGCCCATCCCATGGCCAATCCCATAGAAAAGTGGCTGGACAAGTTCTCGACGTGCCTCGAGGGCGGCGACATCGACGGCGCGGCGAAGCTCTTTGGCGAGCAGTGCTACTGGCGCGATCTGATCGCCTTCTCCTGGACGATCCGCACGTTCGAGGGCCGCGGCGAGATCCGCGCCATGCTCTCGGCGTCGCTCAAGGCGACGGCGCCGCGCGCATTCGTCGCGCTCGCCAAGCCCGAGAAAAGCGACGACATCGCCGAAGGCTGGTTCGCGTTCGAGACCGGCGTCGGCCGCGGCACAGGGCACTTGCGGCTGCGCGAGGGCAAGTGCTGGACGCTGCTCACCACGCTGCAGGAACTGAAAGGCTTCGAGGAAAAGGCCGGGCTGGCGCGCGCGCGCGGCCTGGAGCACGGCGTGGTGCCCGGGCGGCTGTCGTGGCTCGAACGCCGACGCAAGGACGCCGCCGAGCTCGGCTTCGCGCTGCAGCCGTTCGTGCTCATCGTCGGCGGCGGGCAGGGGGGCCTCGCGCTCGCCGCGCGGCTGAAGCGCCTCGCGGTGCCGACGCTCGTTGTCGAGCAGAACGAGCGCGCGGGCGATTCGTGGCGCAAGCGCTACAAGTCGCTCTGCCTGCACGACCCGGTTTGGTACGACCACATGCCCTACCTGCCGTTTCCCGACCACTGGCCGGTGTTCTCGCCCAAGGACAAAATGGGCGACTGGCTGGAGATGTACGCGCGGGTGATGGAACTGAATTGCTGGACCTCCACCAAGTGCCTCAAGGCTGCATACAACGAGGCGGCCGGGGAATGGGCCGTACAGGTGGAGCGCGGCGGGCGTACGATGGAACTGCGCCCCAGGCATCTTGTGCTCGCGACCGGCATGTCAGGGTTTCCGAGCATTCCCGAGATTCCGGGGGCCGACAAGTTCGCGGGCAAGATCCTGCACTCGAGCCGCTTCGAGGGCGGCGAAGCCTGGCGCGACAAATGCTGCGTGGTGCTCGGCGCCAACAATTCCGCGCACGACATCGCCGCCGACCTGGTGGAGCACGGCGCGCAGGAAGTCACCATGGTGCAGCGCTCACCGACCGTGGTCGTGACCTCCGACGCCCTGATGGAGCACGCCTGGGGCCGGCTGTATTCGGAAGACGCGCTGGAGCGCGGCATCACCACCGAGATCGCCGACCTGACGGTCGCGTCCGTGCCGTTCAGGCTGCTGCCCTCCTTCCAAAAGCCGGTCTACGACGCCATCCGGGAGCGCGATGCGGTGCTTTACGAAGGTCTGGAAAAAGTAGGCTTTCAGTTCGATTTCGGCGAGGACGGCTCGGGCATTCACTCCTCGTACATGCGCCGCGGCGCCGGCTACTACATCGACGTCGGCGCCTCGCAGCTCGTCATCGACGGTCGCATCAAGCTGAAAAGCCCGACTGAAATCGAGCGCGTCGCCGAGCAGATCGTGCGCCTGACCGACGGCTCGGTGCTGACCGCCGATCTCATCGTCTGCGCCAC
>JBDTMD010000033.1:0-9382 GCA_039934435.1 Burkholderiales bacterium | reverse complement strand
CATAGACGAACCTCAATGCCGCACGCGCGCATGTGCTCCTTCGCGCGGCGCACGGTGAAATCGCCGAAGTGGAACACGCTCGCCGCCAGCACCGCGTCGGCCCGGCCTTCGAGAACTCCCGCCGCCAGATGCTCGAGCGACCCGACGCCGCCCGAGGCGATCACCGGCACGCTTACGGCCTCGGATACCGCGCGCGTCAGCGCCAGGTCGAAGCCGTCGCGCGTGCCGTCGCGATCCATGCTGGTGAGCAGTATCTCCCCAGCGCCCGCGGCCTGCATGCGCCGCGCCCAGTCCACTGCGTCCAGCCCGGTGGGCTTGCGCCCGCCGTGGGTGTAGACCTCCCAGCCGCCGCCCGCCTTCTGCTTGGCGTCAATCGCGACGACGATGCACTGGTTGCCGACCTTGCCGGACGCCTCCTCCACCAGAGCCGGATTCTGCACCGCGGCAGTGTTGATCGACACCTTGTCGGCACCGGCATTCAGGAGCCGCCGCACGTCCTCGACCTTGCGCACGCCGCCGCCCACGGTGAGGGGTATGAACACCTGCGCCGCCACCGCCTCGATGACGTGGAGCAGGATGTCGCGCTCGTCGGAGCTCGCAGTGATGTCGAGGAAAGTGAGCTCGTCAGCGCCCTCGGCGTCGTAGCGTGCGGCGATTTCCACTGGATCGCCGGCGTCGCGCAATTCGACGAAATTGACGCCCTTGACGACGCGGCCGGCGTTCACGTCGAGGCAGGGAATGACGCGCTTGGCGAGGCCCATCGGGCGATCTACTTGCCGAGCGCCTTGTCGGCGGCGGCCTGCGCTTTCTTGAAGTCGATCTTGCCCTCGTACAACGCGCGGCCGGTGATCGCGCCGATCACGCCCTCGGGCACCAGTATTTCGCAGATCGTCTGCACGTCCTTCAGGCTATTCAAGCCGCCCGAGGCGATCAGCGGCACCTTGATGGCCTGCGCGAGCTTCAGCGTCGCTTCGATGTTGATCCCGCTCATCATGCCGTCGCGGCCGATGTCGGTGTATACCAGCGCCTCGATGCCGTAGCCCTCGAATTTCTTCGCCAGGTCGATGACGTCGTGGCCGGTCATCTTCGACCAGCCCTCGACGGCGACCTTGCCGTCCTTGGCGTCCAGCCCGGCAATGATCCGGCCCGGGAACGCGTAGCTGGCATCCGAGAGGAAGCCCGGGTTCTTCACCGCGGCGGTGCCGATGACCACGAAGGCCACGCCGGCGTCGATGTAGCTCTCGATGGTATCGAGGTCGCGGATGCCGCCGCCGAGCTGGATCGGCATTACCTCGCCCACCGCACGGATCATGTCGCGGATCACTTTTTCGTTCTTGGGGCGGCCGGCGACGGCGCCGTTCAGGTCGACGATGTGCAGCCGGCGCGCACCCTGCGCCGCCCAGTGCTTGGCCATGGCGACCGGGTCTTCGCTGAATACGGTGGCCGTCGCCATGTCGCCCTGCTGCAGGCGCACGCAACGGCCGTCCTTCAAGTCAATCGCCGGGATGATCAGCACTCGGTGCTGCCAGAGAACCTAGTGGGCTAGGGTCGCCATTGAACGAAGTTGGAGAGCAAGCGGAGCCCGGCGGCCTGGCTTTTTTCCGGGTGGAACTGCACGGCGAAGATGTTATCGCGTGCGACGGCGCAGGTAAAGGACACACCGTACGCGCAGGTCGCCGCCGCCAGATCGCGGTCCGCGGGCTCGGGGAAATAGCTGTGCACGAAATAAAAGCGCTCGCCGCTGGGAATGCCCGCCCACAGCGCATGCGTACGGGTCTGGTGCACCTCGTTCCATCCCATGTGCGGCACCTTGAGCCCGGCCATGCGCGCCGCGGGAAAGCGCGGCACGGCACCCGCGAGCAGGCCCAGGCCGGGCGCATCGCCCTCCTCGCCATGCTCGAACAGCATCTGCATGCCGACGCAGATGCCGAGGAACGGCTTGCCGCGAGCGGCCTCGATCACCGCCTCGCGCGCGCCGCTGGCGGCGAGCTGCCGCATGCAGTCGGGCAAGGCGCCCTGCCCCGGGACGACGACGCGCTCGGCGGCGCGGATCACCGCCGGATCGGCGCTCACGGCGACGCGCGTGCGCGGCGCCACGCGCTCGAGCGCCTTCGACACCGAGCGGATGTTTCCCATGCCGTAGTCGACTACGACAATGCTCAACTAGAGCGAACCCTTGGTGGACGGAACGACGCCCGCGGCGCGAGCATCCGCCTCGGCCGCCATGCGCAGCGCACGCGCAAATGCCTTGAACATGGTCTCGCACTGGTGGTGCGCGTTGTCGCCGCGCAAGTTGTCGATGTGCAGCGTCACCTGGGCGTGGTTGGCAAATCCCTGGAAAAACTCGTGCACCAGGTCGACATCGAACTCGCCGATCAGCGCCCGCGTGAATTTCACGTGGTACTGCAGGCCCGGCCGGCCGGAAAAATCGACCACCACGCGCGACAGCGCCTCGTCGAGCGGCACATAGGCGTGCCCGTAGCGGCGGATGCCCGCTTTGTCGCCGATCGCCTTGTGGAACGCCTGGCCGAGCGTGATGCCGATGTCCTCGACCGTGTGGTGGGCGTCGATGTGCAGATCGCCTTTCGCCTCGATGTCGAGGTCGAGCATGCCGTGGCGCGCCACCTGGTCGAGCATGTGCTCGAGAAACGGCAGCCCGGTAACCAGTTTGGCCGCGCCCTTGCCATCCAGGTTGAGCTTCACCCGGATCTGGGTTTCCTTGGTGTTGCGCGTCACTTCGGCAGTACGATTCACAGCGCTTCTCGCATGGCGGTCAGCAGTATACGGTTTTCGTCGGGCGTGCCGATGGTGATGCGCAGGCAGTTCTTCAGGCCGGCGCCATTGAAATTCCTCACCAGCACGCCCTGGCGGCGCAGGGCCTCGTAGGTTCTGTCGGCGTCGGCCACCCGCACCAGAAAGAAATTCGCCGCCGACGGGTAAACCGTGACCCCGGGCAGCGCGGCAAGCGCCTTGCCGAGCCCGGGACGCTCGGCGCGAATGCGTGCCGCCTGCTCCTCCAGCACCTCCAGGCGCTCGAGGACGAACGTGGCGGCCGCCTGCGTCAGCACGTTCACGTTGTAGGCCTGGCGCACCTTGTTGAACTCGCCGATCCATTCCGGGCGGCCGACGAGATAGCCCAGGCGGATGCCGGCAAGTCCGAGCTTCGACACCGTGCGCATGACGACGAGATTCGGGAAATCGGCGAGCCGGGGCATGAAGCTTTTCTGCGCGAACACGTGGTAGGCCTCGTCGAGCACCACCAGGCCCTGCGCGGCGCGCAACACGGCGATCACGTCGTCTTCGGGGTAGAGAACACCGGTCGGATTATTGGGATAAGCGATGAAGATGAGCGCCGGCTGCTCCGCCTTCACCCGCGCGACGAAGGCCTCGCGATCGAGCGAGTAGTCCTCGCGCAGCTCGTAGCGCAGCGCGCGCATGCCGGAGAGCGTCGCGTTCACGCCGTACATGACGAAGGTCGGCGCCGGGAACATCATCGCCGCGCCAGGCCGCGCGCACGCGAAGGTGACGATCTGGATCAGGTCGTCCGAGCCATTGCCGAGCAGGATTTCCATGCCCGCGGGCACATGCATCTTCCGCGCCAGCAGCTCGCGCAGCTTGCGTCCGGTCGGATCCGGGTAGCGGTTCAGTTCGACCGTCGCGAGATGTTCGGCCAGCTCGCGACGCATCTGCGCCGGGAGCGGGTACGGATTCTCCATCGCATCGAGCTTCACCATGCCGTCGCTGTCGGCGACGTGATACGCCTTGAGCGCGAGGATCTCCGCCCGAATGAGCTTGTCTGGCGTCACTTGAACCTCAGCTGCGCCGAGCGCGCGTGCGCCTGCAGGCCTTCGGCCTCGGCGAGCGTGGCGGCGATGCGCCCCAGCTTTCCGGCGCCCGCCTGCGAGACGCCGATCACGCTCGAGCGCTTCTGGAAGTCGTACACCCCGAGCGGCGAGGAAAAGCGCGCCGTGCCCGCGGTCGGCAGCACGTGGTTCGGGCCGGCGCAGTAATCGCCCACGGCTTCCGAGCTCCAGCGGCCCATGAAAATGGCGCCGGCGTGCCTCAAATTCGGCAGCAGCGCCTCGGGGTCGTCGACCGAGAGCTCGAGGTGCTCGGGCGCGATGCGATCGGCGATGGCGCAAGCCTCATCGAGATCCCGCGTCAGGATCAGCGCGCCGCGGGCCGCAAGCGACGCCTCGATCACCTTGCGCCGCGCCTGCGCCGGCAGCAGCGCCGCGATACTTGCCGCGACTTCGTCCAGGTACGCGGCCGAGGGCGACAGCAGGATCGCCTGCGCGATTTCGTCGTGCTCGGCCTGTGAAAAGAGATCCATCGCCACCCAGGCGGCGGGCGTCGAGCCGTCGCCGATCACCAGGATTTCGGACGGGCCCGCGATCATGTCGATGCCGACCTGCCCGAATACCTGCCGCTTGGCCGCGGCAACGTAAGCATTGCCCGGGCCGACGATCTTGTCGACGCGCGGCACGCATTCAGTGCCATAGGCGAGCGCGGCGATCGCCTGCGCGCCGCCGATGGCGAGCACGCGATCGACGCCGGCGAGCGCCGCCGCCGCGAGCGCCATCGGCTCCGCGTTCGGGCTCACCATCACGACCTCGGCAACCCCGGCCACCTTGGCGGGAATCACGTTCATCAGCACGGTCGACGGATAGGCCGCCTTGCCGCCCGGGACGTAGACGCCGACTTTCTCCAGCGGCGACACGCGCTGGCCGAGGCGCGTGCCGTCGGCCTCGGTGTAGTCCCAGGACTGGGCGCGCTGGCGCTCGTGAAACGCGCGCACGCGCGCCGCCGCCTCGCCGAGCGCCTCGCGCTGCGCCGCCGGCAGCGCTGCGAGCGCCGCCTCGAGCCGCGCACGCGGCACTTCCAGCTCCGCCATGCTGCGTGCCGCGGTGCGGTCGAATTTACGCGTGTACTCGAGCACCGCGGCATCGCCGCGCTTTCTCACGTCGGCGATGATGGCGCGCGCCACGCCTTCCACCGCCTCGTCCTGCGCCGACTCGTAGCGCGTGAGCGCCTCGAGCTCGGCGTCGAAGCCGGCCGCGGCGGTAGACAGGCGGCGCAGCTTCACGGCCGCACCGCTTTCGCGAAGGCATCGATCAGCGGCTGCAGCTGCGCTCGCCGCGTCTTCAGCGCGGCCTGGTTGACGATCAGGCGCGCCGACACCGGCATGATCTCCTCCACCGCCGCGAGCTTGTTGGCGGCAAGCGTCTTGCCGGTCGACACCAGATCGACGATGGCGTCGGCGAGCCCCATGATCGGCGCCAGCTCCATCGAGCCATACAGGCGGATGAGATCGACGTGCACGCCCTTGTCGGCGAAGAATTCGCGCGTCGTGCGCACGTACTTGGTGGCTACGCGCAGGCGCGCGCCTTGGCGTACCGCGCCCGCGTAGTCGAAACCCTTGCGCACCGCGACCATCATGCGGCAGCGCGCGATGCCCAGATCGAGCGGCTGGTACAGGCCCTCGCCGCCGTGTTCGGCGAGCACGTCCTGGCCGGCGATGCCGAGATCGGCCGCGCCGTGCGCGACGTAGGTCGGGGTGTCCGCCGCGCGCACGATGACCAGGCTCACTTCGCGGCGCGCGGTGGGGATGATGAGCTTGCGGGAGCGCTCCGGGTCTTCTTTAGGCGCCAGACCGACGCGCGCGAGCAACGGCCCCGTTTCCTCGAGGATCCGTCCCTTGGACAGTGCGATGCCGATGCCGGTCATGAGGCAAATGAAAAAAGGCCTCGAAGGGCCCCTCTCGCTTGATTCGGAAGGGGATTTTACCGCACCCGGGCGATTCTGGCGCCGAGGGCGGCGAGCTTCTGCTCGAGACCCTCGTAGCCGCGGTCGAGGTGATAAATGCGGTCGATGAGCGTTTCGCCTTGGGCCACCAGCCCCGCCACGACGAGGCTCGCCGATGCGCGCAGGTCCGTCGCCATCACGGTCGCGCCCTGCAGCCGCTCGACGCCCCGCACCACCGCGGTATTGCCCTGGATGGTGATATCGGCGCCCAGTCGCTGCAGCTCCTGCGCGTGCATGAAGCGGTTCTCGAAGATGGTTTCGGTGATCGTACCGGTGCCCGCGGCAATGCAGTCGAGCGCCATGAACTGCGCCTGCATGTCGGTGGCGAATCCCGGATACGGCGCCGTGGTCAGGCTCACCGCGCGTGGCCGCGCATCCATCTCGATCTCGATGCTGTCGGCGCCCAGGGCGATTCTCGCGCCCGCCTCCACCAGCTTTTCCACCGTGGCCCCGACCGAGTCCGGCGCGGCACCCGTCAGCCTGACCTTGCCGCCCGCGGCGGCGACCGCGGCGAGGTAGGTGCCGGTCTCGATGCGATCGGGCATCACGCGGTGCTTCGCGCCTGAAAGCGAGCTCACGCCGTCGATGCGCACGGTGTCGGTGCCCGCGCCCTCGATCCGCGCGCCCATCGACCTGAGGCAGTTCGCCAGGTCCACCACCTCGGGCTCGCGCGCGGCGTTCTCGAGCACGGTCGTGCCGTCGGCGAGCGCCGCCGCCATCATCAGGTTCTCGGTGCCGGTCACGGTGACCATGTCCATCACGATGCGAGCGCCGCGCAGGTGTTTCGCCTCGGCGTTCATGTAGCCATGCTCGACCGTGATCTCCGCGCCCATCGCCTGCAGGCCTTTCACGTGCTGGTCGACGGGGCGCGCGCCGATCGCGCAGCCGCCTGGAAGCGACACGCGCGCCTGCCCGCAGCGCGCGAGCAGCGGCCCGAGGACCAGCACCGAGGCGCGCATGGTCTTGACCATTTCGTAGCCGGCCACGGGCTCGCTGATGCTCTTCGCCCGGAGCTCGATCCGGCCGTCGACCTGTGCGCCGACCTCGACGCCCATCTGCGCAAGGAGCTTCGCCATCGTGCGCACATCCATCAGGCGCGGCACGTTGTCCAGCGCGAGCGGCTTGTCGGTAAGCAGCGCCGCGCACAGGATCGGCAGCGCTGCGTTCTTCGCGCCCGAGATGCGCGCTTCGCCGGCGAGCGCACGCCCGCCGGTGACGAGCAGCTTATCCACCGGTCGCCGCTTCCTCGGGCGTGAGCGTCTTCATCGACAGCGCGTGCACTTCTTCGCGCATGCGCTCGCCCATTGCCGCGTAAACCAGCTGGTGGCGCTGGATGCGGCTCTTGCCGGCGAAGGCCGCCGATACCACGAGCGCCTGGAAGTGCTGGCCGTCGCCGAGCACCTCGACGCGCTCGCAGGCCAGGCCCGCGCGGATGCTCGTTTCGATGCTTTCCGGTGTCACCATGTTCAGGTCCTGATCTTGTAACCCTGTTTCAAGAGCCGCAGCGCCAGCGCCGACAGCAGCGCCAAGCTTACCGCGACCACGGCCAGGCTGGCCGCCGGCGCGATGTCGGAGGCGCCGAAGAAGCCGTAGCGAAAGCCATCGATCATGTAGAAGAACGGATTCAGGTGCGACACCTTCTGCCAGGCGGGCGGCAGCGAATGGATCGAGTAGAAAACGCCCGAGAGCATGGTGAGTGGCAGGATCAGGAAACTCTGGAACGCCGCAATCTGGTCGAATTTTTCCGCCCACAGGCCTGCCAGCAGCCCGAGCACGCCGAGCAGCGCGCTGCCGAGCAGCGCAAACGCGAGCGCCCACAGCGGCGCCACGGCGCCAAGCTCGACGAACCAGGCGGTCACGGCCAGCACGCCCAGCCCGACGCCCAGGCCGCGCGCCATCGAGGCGAGCACGTAGGCGGCAAAGAATTCCAGGTGCGACAGCGGCGAGATCAGCACGAACACCAGGTTGCCGGTAATCTTGGACTGGATCAGGCTCGACGAGCTGTTGGCGAAGGCGTTCTGCAGCACGCTCATCATGACCAGTCCGGGCACCAGGAACGCGGTGTAGGGCACGCCCTCGAACACACGCACGTGGCCACCCAGCGCTTGCGCGAAGATCACCAGATAAAGTAGCGCGCTCAGCACCGGCCCGCCGACCGTCTGGAAGCCGACCTTCCAGAATCGCAGCACTTCCTTGTAGAGCAGCGTGATGAAGCCCGTCATGATCTATTGCTTGCGCATGAGGCGCAGGAATACGTCCTCGAGGTCCGCCGGATGCGGCCCGGCGAAGTTCGCCAGCAGGTTCTGCGTCGTGTCGAGGGCGACGAGATAGCCGGCTTTCAGCATGGCAATTCGCTGGCAGTGCTCCTCGGCCTCCTCCAGGTAGTGCGTGGTGAGCACGATGGTGTGGCCGTTGCGGTTCAGGCGCCGCACGAACTGCCACAGCCCCTGGCGCAGCTCGACATCCACGCCCGCGGTCGGCTCGTCGAGCACGATCACCGCGGGCTTGTGCACCAGCGCCTGCGCCACCAGCACGCGCCGCTTCATGCCGCCGGAAAGCGAGCGCATATTGGCGTCGGCCTTGGCGTCGAGGTCGAGGTGGTGCATCACCTCATCGATCCAGGCGTCGTTGGCGCGGATGCCGAAGTACCCGGACTGGATGCGCAGGGTTTCGCGCACGGTGAAGAACGGGTCGAACACCAGCTCCTGCGGCACCACGCCGAGCATGCGGCGCGCGCGCCGGTAGTCGGCGACCACGTCCGCGCCCAGCACGGCCACCGAGCCGGCGCTGGCGCGCGCCAGGCCGGCGATGATGTTGATGAGCGTGGTCTTGCCGGCGCCGTTCGGGCCGAGCAGGCCGAAGAATTCGCCCTGGCGCACGTCGAACGTCACGCCGGCGAGCGCCTGCAGCGCGCCGTAACGCTTCTCGACGCCGTGTACTGCGATGGCGGGAATCAGCTTGCGGTTTCTTGCGGCAGCAGCTCGGCCACGCCGTAGAGTTGCGCCAGGCTCTTCAGATCCGCCGGCAGCCGCAACAGCGCCAGCGCCTGCTTGCGTTCGCCGGCGGCGCGCAACCAGGCGAAGAGCACCGCGAGCAGCGACGAATCGAGTTCGGTGACTTCGCCCAGGTCGACCGCACGCACGCCGGCCGCGAGCGGGGCGCGCGCCTCCTCGAGAAGCTGCGCCGCCGTCGCCAGCGTCGCCGGGCCGCTGACGTACAGCCGCTCGCCTTCGACGCGGATCACTTTTTTCCCTCGGCCGCCGCGAGCGACTTGTTCTTGGTCTCGAGCGTGGCGATCAGGCCGTCGATGCCCTTGTCGCGCACGATGGTGCTGAACTCGGTGCGGTAGTTGACGACCAGGCTGATGCCGGCGACGCGCACGTCGTAGGCCTTCCAGCCCTCCGGCGTCTTCTCCATGTCGTATTCGACCGCCACCGGCTGCGAGCCGGGCTGCAGCACGCGCACCTGCACCGTGACATCGGTATCGTCGGGCTTCAGGCGCAGCGGCCGGAATTCGAATTGCTGGTCGCCGAACGCGCTGAGCGAGCTGGCGTAGGTGCGCACCAGCAGCGTGCGG
>JBDTMD010000032.1:0-9413 GCA_039934435.1 Burkholderiales bacterium | reverse complement strand
CGACTGAGCGCGCCGGCCTAGCGCAGCCGCTCGAGCGCGCTGCGGTCGGTAAACGCCAGCACCCAGTGCGTGACGCGGCCGTCGCTGCCGCGCACCGCTCCCACCGTCACCTCGACGTACGCCGGCGCGCCGTCCTTGCGCTGCGTGCGCAGCGCCGCCGGCGCCGCGCGCTCGCGGAACAGGCGCTCGCCGCTCTCCGCTTCCATGCCGAGCAGCGCGGGCGCAGGCCGCCCGAGTGCTTCAGCGGCGCGAAAGCCGAAGAAGGTCTCGAACGCGTGGTTGACGTAACTCAGCGGCCGCGACCCGGCCGCATCGGCCAGCGCCACCGGCACGCCGCAGGCGTCGAGCGCCGCGCGCGACAATGCCGCTTCGGCCAGCAGCCGGAAAAGCGCCGGTGCGACCTCGGGCCGCGTCGCACCGAGACGCAATCTTTCAGCAACGGTCATTTGACTCTTTTTGCCACGTTCCCCTGGGCGAGGGCAAGCCCCGGGCGGGATAAATGGGGCGAAACGTGACAAACCCCACGGCGCGCTCGCCCGCTAGGCGACCTTGGCCTCGACGCGCGAAAGCGAGTAGCAGAAGCGGCGCATGCGCTTCAGGTCGGCCTCGTCAATCGCGTCTCTCAGGAAGCGCATGTTGCGGTCGATCTCGCTCTGGTACAGGTTCGGGCCGTCGAAGTGCGCCGCGGCGTAGCGGTCGACGCCGCCGAGTTTCTTTTCCAGGCGCGCGCGCGCCACGTAATCGTAAAAGCCGGGCGTTTTCAGCATCAGGTCGTCGGGCGAGGCGTAGCGCACGATCTCGCGGCCGTCGGCGAGCTGCTCGCGCGCGATGTGCCCCCAGACGAATTCGGGATACAGGAACTCGCGGCATTTCTCCAGGTACAGGCGGTCCGACATCTGCCCGATCAGGTCCGCGGTGCCCACCAGCGAGCCGAGCAGGCGGTCCTTGGGGTCGTGCAGCAGGATGTCGTCGATGTCCATCTCGTAGCCGGTGAAATGCACCAGCTTGGCGGCTGCCGGCGCCTCGTCGGCGAAGCCGATCTGCGGCAGGTAGCGCGTGAGGAAATCGGCGCTGCGGCTGACGTGGATCTTCGTGAACACCGCCCCGTTCTCGATGTGCGCCTCCGAGGCGCGCTTCATGTAGCCCGAATCGTGCAGCAGCGCGACCACCATGCCGAGCATGGCGCGGCGCGCGCCGATGCGCTCGGCCCCGGCATGGCTGCGGTCGTGGCCGTCGAGCAGCCGCGCCATGGCGAGCGTCATGTCGAGCGTGTGGCGCAGGTCGTGGTACAGGGTGTCGCAGGGCAGATAGCCCGGAAAAGTCCCCTGGAACAGGGACTTGACGTCGTCGAAGGCGCGCCGCAGCGCGGCGAGGTCGGCCTCCGGATAGCGGGCCGCGAACAGCGCGAGCACGGCGTCGCGGACCTGGTCGGGGTCCTCGACGTTGATCTTGTTGGTGACGTCGTTCTGGTTGAGGCGGTCGTGCATTTTTCTAGTGGTACAGGCCTTCGGAGCCCGCTTGCCTCCGGCACGGATCGGGTTTCGCCATTATCCTGCTGTCGCACCGATCAACGCAAAACGTATTTGCATTTGCGGCGCACAAATAAAAAACGCGGCGTGAAAATGGGAGACGGCCGATAAGCCGGGTTCTGTGCGAAGGGGCGAACCCCTTCCGGCAGCCATTCCTCTAGGCCCGCGGTCGCCCGCGGGCTCAAGCCACCTACCCGCAAGCTTGGCCGGGCCGGCCTCAAACGCTTGCCTATTTGGTGTTGCTCCGGATGGAGGTTGCCCGTTTCACCCCTCGGGTTTGACGCCGAGGACTCGTCTCTGTGGCCCTATTCGTCGCCTTGGCGCCGCTTGCGCGGCGCTTATGCGCGCCGGGGGGTTACCCCGCATCCTGCCCTGTGGAGCCCGGACTTTCCTCTGTGTTGCCACAGCGGCTGCCTGGCCATCTCCCGAGCGGAATTCTACGCCTGCGTGACTCCAGCATCGCTCCCGCGTGGCCGGAAGAAGCGCGAGTCGCCGTAAAACTCGGCGCGTTCGGTCTCGGGCAGCCAACCGGGATAGCCGAACACCGGCAGCGGTGCGAGCAGGCGCGGCGAGGCGTCGGCGGGCAGCGCGCCCAGCCAGGCGGCGGCCTGCGCGTCGGCGTCCCCGGCCGGATCGATGAACAGCGCCTTGCAGGTGATGCCGGGCCGGGGCTCGAGCGCCTGCTCGAGCGTTGCATGCCCCAGGACCAGGAAGCGCATGCCTGTAAGCACGCGCGCGCGCTGCTCCCAGAACAGCTCCCGCCAGCGGAATTCTCGGATCAGTCGATTGAGCGAATCGTCGGCGCAGACGACGAGCGCCCCGCCTTCGTCGAAGATCGTCAGCAGGTCGCGCAGCCGGCCGCGCTGGCCGCCTTCCTGCGGGATGGCGGCCGCGTGCAGCGCGTTGATGCGCGCCTTGGTGCGCGGAAAGGTGAGCCAGCAAAGCGCGTTGAACAGATCGTGGCGGTTGCCGGGACGCGTCTGCACTTCGCCTGACTCGTACAGGTGCACCTCGTAATAGGGGTCGGCGCCGCCGGGTGCGACGAATCGCACCGGCCGGCCGCTCGCGGTGCGCAGGCCGGTGCGCTCGGCCGCTGCGTTCAGAGCATCGTGCGCGGGCTCGGGGCCCAGTTCGTCGAGCCACGGCCGCAGCGGGTCGAAGATCGGGTGGGCTAGGAAACGTCTGAAAGCCGGGGTGGCAGCCGGCTTGACCATGTACGCTCATGCTACGCCGCTTTGTCCGCTATCGGATCGTTCATTAGCGAACGCATGGCGTGTCCCGCCCAAGAAAAAGCCCGGAACGGGATCGCCGCCGGACACCCGCAATCAGTGTGTTTCGCGGCGGGCATGCTTTCTGTGCGCGAACGCACATTGGCGCGCAGCCCCCGCCGCCTTCATCGCAGGCGAATGTCGCCGAACTGCCCGAGTATGCCGGCGATTATCAGATGGCGCTGGCCCGCTTCCAGGTACGGTGGTGGACGCAGTCGGACTAACCAAGGTCACAGGCGACAAGGGAACCGCGTATACCGACGCCAACAGTCGGGTACCCGATTACACTGAACCGGGCGCCGGCGACATCGGCGGGCTCAATCTCGGCCCGGCCACCTACAAGTGGGGCACCGGAATTTCAGCAAATGCGGATGTCACGCTCACGGGCGGACCGAACGACGACTGGATCTTCCAGATTGCGCAGGGTCTCACCGTAACCTCGGGCGTGCACGTCATCCTGGCCGGTGGCGCGCTGCCCCAGAACATCCACTGGGCGACCTTTGCGGCGGCGGACCTAGGCACGACCCTGGCTTTCAAAGGCGTGGTGATTTCCCAGACCTCGATCGCCGTGAAGACCGGCGCATCGATGAACGGCAGGCCGTTGGCGCGGACTCAGGGCACGCTCAATCAGAACGTGCTGACGCAACCGCAATCCGCAGTACAGCAGGATTAAAAGGCCGTCGCGAGACGGCCTTTATTTATGTCCCTCATTGAGCGCGCGAGACCGAGCGTCGCGAAATTCAGTTCGGCCTGTGAATGTATGTTACCGCACAGAGCGGCGCAGGCGAGACGTGTAATTCTCACAGCGACGGATGGCTTTAGTGCCGTCGGTCCAATGCGAAATCTGGGGATGGGTCTATGGCCAAGCACGCAATCGAATTCACGACAGGAATGTGGTTCGTCGCAGCATTGTTCGCCGCCCTGGCGGCGGGGTGCGGCAGCGGCGACGAGATCTTCGGCACGGGCGGCGGATCGCCCGGCCCGGCCGGCCCGGCACCCGCGCTTGGCGCAGCCGCCCCGTTCGGCGGACTGGCCGGCGGCGCGGCCGGTATTACCAATCAGGGCACCTCTACCGTGATCACCGGCGCCCAGGGCCAGCCAGTCTCGATCGGCACCACGGGCGCGTCCACGCTGGTAACCGGTTTCCACGACACCTCGGTTGCCTATGTGCCTCCGCCCGCGGCCAGTGGATGCACGTACACGGAAACAACGCTGAATATCGGACGGGTGGACGGCACGATCAACACCGATGCCCCGCCACCGACCCTTACGTGTCCGCTTGAAGGTACTGCAGGCACGAAGGCGATCGCGGATGCAGCTGCGCTCGCCGCGCTCGCCGCATTCAACGATCTCGCCGGACGCCCCGGCGCCACGGATCCGGGCGCCAATCTCGGCGGACTCACGCTTGCCCCGGGCGTTTACGCGACCGCAAGCGGCGGTTTCCTGATCACGGGATCGGACTTGACGCTCGACGCCGGCGGCAACGCGAATGCGGTCTGGGTCTTCCAGATGGCGAATACGCTCACGGTCGGCGCCGCGGGTGCCCCGCGCAGCGTGATCCTCGCCGGTGGCGCTCAGCCGAAAAATGTTTTCTGGCAGGTTGGCAGCGCCGCCACGATCAATGCGGCCGGCGGCGGCACCATGGTCGGGACGATTATTTCCCAAGCGGCGACCACGTTCTCGACCGCCGGCAACGCGACCATCACGACACTGAACGGACGGGCCCTGGCCCTGACTGCGGCGGTCACCATGGTCAACACGGTCGTCAACGTTCCTGCCCCGTAAGGCGCACGAGCCAATCTGGAGAAGAACATGAGACTTTACAGAACCGTGGTGACCCTGGGCGTGGTGAGCCTTGCGTCAGTCGGGAGCCAAATCGCGCGCGCGGATGACGACGGCTGGTACGGCGGACTGAGCATCGGTCAATCGCGAGCCAACATCGCCGCCGAGCGCATCAGGTCCCAGTTGCTGGGGTCGGGCCTCACCATGACCTCGATCGTCGACGAAGACCGCGACACCGGCTTCAAGCTCCTCGTTGGCAAAAAGTTCAACCGGAACTTTGCCGTCGAGGGCGGCTACTTCAAGCTCGGCGAGTTCGGATTCACGGCGAACACTGCGCCGGCCGGAACGCTCACCGGCAATATCAAGCTCCAGGGGCTGAACCTGGACGCGGTCGGCATTCTGCCTTTCACGGAAAAATTCTCTGCCTTCGGTCGCGTCGGCCTGATCTACACGGTGGGCAAGGACGCTTTCAGCCGTACCGGGGCCGTCACGGTTAGCGACCCCAACCCGAAAAAGAGCGAAGCAAACTACAAGTTCGGTCTTGGCCTCCAGTACGACTTCACGCAAGCGCTGGCGGTGCGCGGAGAATGGGAGCGCTACCGCGTCAATGACGCGGTCGGCAACAAGGGCGATATCGACATGCTGTCGGTCGGGCTCATTTACATGTTCGGCACCGAGAAGCCCGCGCCGCGGGCGGTAGCACCGGCGCCGTATGTGGCGCCGGTCGCGGCCGCGCCGGCGCCGGCTCCGGCCCCGGCGCCGGTGCTGGTCATCGTGCCGATAGCGCGGACGCAGCAATACTGCAGCATTCTCGACATCCAGTTCGAGATCAACCAGAAGACCGTGCGCCACGAAGTCGAGCAGAAGATCGAGAAGGTGGCGACCTTCATGCGCAAGTACCCCGACACCACGGCGGTGATCGAGGGGCACACGGATGAAGTGGGTTCCAGTGCCGACAACCTGCAACTGTCCCAGTCGCGCGCGGACAATGTCGTGGACTACCTGGCGGGCCGCGGCATCGCCCGCAGCCGGCTCAAGGCGGTGGGCTACGGCGAGACGCGCCCGATTGCCGACAACCGCACTGAAATCGGCAAGCGGCTGAACCGGCGCATCGACGCCGTCATCGCGTGCGCGACGGACATCGAAGGGATCGTGCCGGTTGCTGACCGGATCACCTTTGCCGTGGAAATAGAATTCGACACCAACAAGGCCGACGTTCTGCCGCAGTACCGCGGCGAGCTGCGCAAGGTGGCGAATTACATGAAAGCCAATCCCACGGTCATCGCCACGGTCGAGGGACACACCAGCAAGCTGCAGGGCAACAGCGCCGCGGAGAACATGCAGCTCTCCCAGCGCCGCGCCGAGAGCGTGGTGAACGCTTTGGTCAACGAGTTCGGCGTCGACCGCAAGCGGCTGTTTGCCGAAGGCTTCGGCGGCACCCGGCGCTTCGCCTACAACACGAGCGCCGAGGGGCAGCAGGACAATCGCAGGGTCAACATCACCTTCGAATTCCCGAAATAGGCGCTGCGGAGTCCGTTCCCTAGGCGAGCTTCCAGGGCAGCGTCTCGCCGGCGCGCAGCGGCACCAGCTGCTCGGCGCCGAACGGCAGGGACTCGGGCACCCGCCACTCGCGGCGCTCGAGCGTGATGGTTTCGGCGTTGACCGGCAGGCCGTAGAACTGCGGCCCGTGGCGGCTGGCGAAGCCCTCGAGCTTGTCGAGCGCGCCGACCTCCTCGAAGGCGACGGCGTACAGCTCGAGCGCGGCGTGCGCGGTGTAGATGCCGGCGCAGCCGCAGGCAGTTTCCTTGGCGCCGCGCGGATGCGGCGCGCTGTCGGTGCCGAGGAAGAACTTGGGATTGCCCGAAGTGGCGGCCTCAATCAGCGCCTCGCGGTGCGCTTCGCGCTTGAGCACCGGCAGGCAGTAGTGGTGCGGGCGCATGCCGCCCTGGAACAGCGCGTTGCGATTGAGCAGCAGGTGGTGCGCGGTGATGGTGGCGGCGACGTTCGGGCCCGTAACCTCGACGAACTGCGCCGCCTCGCGCGTCGTGATGTGCTCGAGCACCACCTTGAGATCGGGAAAGCGCTCGATCAGCGGCCCGAGCACCTCCTCGATGAATACCGGCTCGCGGTCGAACACGTCCACCTCGGGGTCGGTGACTTCGCCGTGCACCAGCAGCGGCAGGCCCTGCTCCGCCATCTTCTCCAGGGTGTGGAAGCAGCGCGAGATGCGCGTCACGCCGGCGTCCGAGTGGGTGGTGGCGCCGGCCGGGTAGAGCTTCACCCCGTGCACCTGGCCCGAGCGCTTGGCGAGCGCGATCTCTTCGGGCGGCGTGTCGTCGGTCAGGTACAGCGTCATCAGCGGCTCGAAGCGCGCGTCCTCCGGCATCGCCGCCAGGATGCGGCCGCGGTAGGCGAGGGCGTCCTGCGTCGTGCGCACGGGCGTGCGCAGATTCGGCATGACGATGGCGCGCGCAAAGCGCCGCGCGCTGTCGGCGAGCACGGCCGCCATCTGCGGCCCGTCGCGAAGGTGCAGGTGCCAATCGTCGGGACGGATCAGGGTGACGCGGTCCATGGCGCGATTCTACTTGCCGCGTTCCAGCGCCTGCTTGTAGAGCGCGTTGCGCGGCGCGCCGGTGATGCGCGCCGCCAGCTTCGCCGCCTCGCTCGCCGGCAGAGACTCGAGCAGCGCGTCGAGCACGCGCTGGACGGCCGCCTCGTCCTGACGCGACGGCGACCCGGGGCCGAGGACCAGCACGAATTCGCCCTGCTGCCGGTGTGCGCCGGCCTGTAGCCACGCCGGCGCCGCGGCGAGCGTCATGCGCGCCACTTCCTCGAACTTCTTGGTGAGCTCGCGCGCGATCACGATCTCGCGCTCGCCGCCGAAGCACTCGAGCAGGTCCTGCACGCAGTCGATCACGCGGTGCGGCGCTTCGTACAGGATCACGGGCCAGGGCAAGTCGAGACCTTCGAGCGCCTTGCGGCGCGCGGCGGCCTTTGGCGGCAGGAAGCCGACGAACAGGAAGCGGTCCGCCGCGAAGCCGGCGGCGCAGTAGGCGGCCACGGCGGCGCTCGGGCCGGGTATCGGCACCACGCGCACGCCGGCGCGGTGCGCGGCCTCGACCAGCAGCGCGCCGGGATCGGACACGGCGGGCGTGCCGGCGTCGCTCACCAGGGCGACGCTCTTGCCGGCGTGCAACGCCGACAGCAGCTTTTCGCCCGCGGCGCGCTCGTTGTGCGCATGCAAGGCGAGCGTCGGGCGCTCGATGCCGTGGCGCGCCAGCAGCGTGCGCGTGGTGCGGGTGTCCTCGCAGGCGACGATGTCGGCCAGGCGCAGCGCCTCGAGCGCGCGCGCGCTGGCGTCGGCGAGGTTGCCGATCGGCGTGGCGACGACATAGAGGGTTCCGGGAGACACGGTCAACGCGGCGGTGGGCGGCGGCGTTAAGGGTGCCATGAACGCGGCGGGTATGCGAGCCGAGGATCTCTGTGCCGACCTGCTGCAAAGGGCGGGTCTGCGCATCGTGACGCGCAATTGGCGCTGCCGGCTCGGCGAGATCGACCTGATTGCCGCGGAAGGGGCGACGCTGGTCTTTGTCGAGGTGCGCCTGCGCCGGGACGCCGACTACGGCGGCGCGGCCGAGAGCATCACCGCGGCCAAGCGCGCGCGGCTGCTCGCGGCCGCGCGCCTGTATCTGGCCGGGCGCGGCAACGTCGACTGCCGCTTCGACGTGCTGCTGCTCGATGCGCTCGAGCCGGCGCGCATCCGCTGGATCCGCGACGCCTTCGGCGAGTAGGCGCGAAGCCGCCGCGAAGCGCGTGTAGAATCATGCCGCCATGGGGCATGCCGATCAGAGCGCGGCGCTCGCCGAGCGCGTCGCCGCGCACTTCGCCGACAGCGCGCAGCTGAAGCTGGCGGCGGCGCAGGCGCTCGCCGGGCCGATCGCGCGCGCTGTCGAAGCGATGAGCGCCGCGTTGCGCGCCGGCGGCAAGATCCTCGCCTGCGGCAACGGCGGCTCGGCCGCCGACGCGCAGCATTTCGCCGCCGAACTGGTCAACCGCTTCGAGCGCGAGCGCCCGCCGCTCGCCGCGCTGTCGTTGGCCGCCGACAGTTCCAACCTCACTTCGATCGCCAACGACTACGGCTACGAGCAGGTGTTCGAGAAGCAGGTGCGGGCGCTCGGCCGCAAGGGCGACGTGCTGCTGGCGATTTCCACCTCGGGCAACTCGCCAAACGTGCTGCGGGCGATGGCCGCGGCGCGCGAGCTCGGCCTCGCCACGGTCGCGCTGACCGGCCGCGGCGGCGGCAAGATGGGCGCGGCGCTCGGCGCCGGTGACGTGCAGGTGTGCGTGCCGCACGAGCGCACCGCGCGCATTCAGGAAGTCCACCTGCTGGCGCTGCACTGCCTGTGCGACGGCATCGATTTCCAGCTGTTCGGAGCAAAATCATGAACGCAACCAGAAAACTGTTGCTGGGCGCCGCCCTGGCGCTGCCCCTGCTGCAGGGCTGCATGGGGATGATGATGGTCGGCACCGGCGTCGCGCTGGCGACGGCCGAGGACCGGCGCACCACCGGCACGCAGCTCGAGGACCGCGGCATCGAACTGCGCGCCGCGAACCGCATCGACGATCGCCTGGGCGAGCGCGTGCACGTGAACGTCACCTCGTACAGCCGCTACGTGCTGCTGACCGGCGAAGTGACGGACGAGGCGACGCGCGCCGAAGTCGAGACGCTGGTCCGCGGGGTGCCGAACGTGGCGGGCGTGAGCAACGACCTGCAGATCGCCGGCAAGTCCTCGACCACCTCGCGCTCCAACGACACGCTCATCACTTCAAAGGT
>JBDTMD010000031.1:0-9572 GCA_039934435.1 Burkholderiales bacterium | reverse complement strand
TCACCAAGGCGATGGAGATGGTCGCCGCCTCGAAGATGCGCAAGGCGCAGGAGCGCATGCGCATGGCGCGTCCGTATGGCGAGAAGATCCGCACGGTGGCCGCGCACATCAGCCACGCCAATCCGGAGTATCGGCATCCGTTCCTCGTGGAGCGCGACAGCGTGAAGCGCGTCGGTGTCATCGTCATCACCACCGACAAGGGCTTGTGCGGCGCACTCAACACAAACCTGCTGCGCATGGTGCTCGGCCAGTACAAGGTCTGGCAGGCCGAGGGCGAGGAAGTCGACGTCTGCTGCATCGGCAACAAGGGCATGGGCTTCATGCAGCGCCTGGGGGCCAACATCGTTTCGCACGCGGTGCAGATCGGCGACCGGCCGCAAATGGACAAGCTGATCGGCACCATCAAGGTGATGCTGGACGCCTATACCAGCAACCGCTTTGACCGCCTTATGATCGGCTATACGCGCTTTCTCAACACCATGAAGCAGGAGTCGGTGGTGGAGCAGCTGCTGCCGCTTTCCGGCGAGCGCCTGGGCGCCCCGGAAACGGTCTGGGACTACCTGTATGAGCCGGAGGCCAAAGCCGTGCTCGACCAAGTGATGACGCGCTATATCGAGGCGATCATTTTCCAGGCGGTAGCCGAGAACATGGCATCGGAACAGTCGGCGCGCATGGTGGCGATGAAGTCCGCCTCCGACAACGCCGAGACGCTGATCGACGAGCTGACCCTGGTCTACAACAAGAACCGCCAGGCCGGCATTACCAAGGAACTTTCGGAAATCGTAGGCGGCGCAGCCGCCGTTTGAGGAATCGAACCATGGCAGACAACAAAGGCACCATCGTCCAGTGCATCGGCGCGGTCACCGACATCGAGTTTCCCCGCGAAGCGATGCCCAAGATCTATGACGCCCTGATCCTCGAGGAAGACAAGAGCGAGGGCAGCCTCGCCGAGAAGGGCCTCACCTTTGAAGTCGAGCAGCAGCTCGGCGATGGCGTCGTGCGCTGCATCGCGCTCGGCTCCTCCGACGGCTTGCGCCGCGGCATGAAGGTACGAGGCACCGGCGCGCCGATCTCCGTGCCGGTCGGCGACGGCACGCTGGGGCGCATCATGGACGTCCTCGGTCGCCCGATCGACGACGTCGGCCCGATCAAGTCCGATAAACGCCGCTCGATCCACCAGCTCGCACCGAAGTTCGACGAGCTCGCGCCCTCCGTGGAGCTGCTCGAGACCGGCATCAAGGTGATCGACCTCATCTGCCCGTTCGCCAAAGGCGGCAAGGTGGGGCTGTTCGGCGGTGCCGGCGTCGGCAAGACGGTGAACATGCTGGAGCTGATTAACAACATCGCCACCCAGCATTCGGGCCTGTCAGTGTTCGCGGGCGTAGGCGAGCGCACCCGCGAGGGCAACGACTTCTATCACGAGATGATGGAAGCGGGCGTCGTCAAGCTCGACAACCTGACCGAGTCCAAGGTCGCGATGGTGTTCGGCCAGATGAACGAGCCGCCGGGCAACCGCCTGCGCGTGGGTCTGACCGGACTTACCATGGCGGAGTACTTCCGCGACGAAGGCCGGGACATATTGTTTTTCGTCGACAACATCTACCGCTTCACGCTCGCCGGCACGGAAGTGTCCGCGTTGCTCGGACGGATGCCGTCCGCCGTGGGCTACCAGCCGACGCTGGCCGAGGAAATGGGCCGCCTGCAAGAGCGCATTACCTCCACCAAGACTGGCTCCATCACCTCGATCCAGGCAGTCTACGTGCCGGCGGACGATTTTACCGACCCCTCGCCCGCCACCACGTTTGGCCACCTCGACGCGACCGTGGTGCTCTCGCGCGACATCGCTTCGCTCGGCATCTATCCGGCGGTCGACCCGCTCGACTCGACCTCGCGCCAGGTCGATCCGCATACGATCGGCGACGAGCACTACAACACGACACGCGCGGTGCAGGCGACGCTGCAGCGCTACAAGGAACTGCGCGACATCATCGCCATTCTCGGCATGGACGAGCTCTCGCCCGAGGACAAGCAGGCGGTGTCGCGGGCGCGCAAGATTCAGAGGTTCCTGTCGCAGCCCTTCACCGTGGCGCAGAACTTCACCGGTCAGCCGGGCAAGTACGTGACGCTGAAGGACACGATCAAGGGATTCAAGATGATCGTCGAGGGCGAGTGCGATGCGCTGCCCGAGCAGGCGTTCTACATGGTCGGCAAGATCGAAGAGGCGTTCGAGAAGGCGAAGACCCTGCAGTAATGGCCGCCGCCACCATCCACGTTGACGTCGTCAGCGCCGAAGAATCGATCTTTTCCGGCGAGGCAGAGTTCGTCGTTCTGCCCGGCGAAGTGGGCGAGCTCGGCATCTACCCGCGGCATACACCGCTCATTACGCGCATCAAGCCGGGCGCGGTGCGCATCAAGCCGGCGGGCGGCGGCGAGGAGCAGCTTATTTTCGTCGCCGGCGGCATCCTCGAAGTGCAGCCCAGCGTCGTCACCGTGCTTGCCGACACCGCGATCCGCGGCGCGGATCTGGACGAGGCGAAAGCCAACGAGGCCCTGAAAAAGGCCGAGGAAGCGCGCGCCAAGGCTCAGGACAAGCAGGAAATCGCCGCGGTCGAGAGCGAGCTGGCGATGCTCGCTGCGCAACTCGCCGCGATCCGCAAGCTGCGCAAGCGATAAGCGGGCTACGGGCAGGCTCCAATCAACCCGCATTCGCCGCGACGCGCCTGACATGACCGAGCGGCAGCGGGGATTCACGCTGACCGAGATGGCGATTGTGCTGATCATCATGGGTCTTCTGCTCGGCGGCATTCTCAAGGGCCAGGAGATGATCGTCCAGGCCAAGATCAAAAACCTCGTCGCCGACTTCACCGGCATATCGGCTGCCTACCATGGGTACGCGGACCGCTACCGGGCGGTGCCGGGTGACGATCCCGCCGCGGCGACTCGCTGGACGACGCCCACTGCGGCCACAAGCGGCGACGGCGACGGGCAGGTCGCGGGGACTTACAACAACGGCAACGCCACCTGCGTCGCCGGCGTGGAAAGCTGCGACTGGTGGGATCACCTGCGCCGCGGCGGATTCGTGGCAGGTAGCGGCCAGATCCAACCACGCAACGTGGCCACCGGCCTGATCGGCGTGCAGACCGGCGATGGTGCGTCGCCCGTCGGACCGGCTTTGGGTGGCGCGGGCGGTGCCGGCGGATTTTTCAGCCTGATTCAATGTTCTTCGGAATTGCCGGACAAGTTTGCAACCGCGCTGGACATACAGATGGACGACGGCGTACGGACCACAGGTGCGATGCGCGGCATACTGCAGTCGGCGCCGAGCCCGGCGATCCCTGCGGATGCCACGCAGCCGGCCGTCGGTGGCACGGACAGCTACGTGGAATCCGGCACCAACGTCTACACGATTTGCCGGGCGCTGCAAGGCTAGACAACGCATCTCCTGGACCGCCGGCCGGGAGGAAACCTGTGCCATCACGGCGATTCGCGCAGCGGGACTCGGCAGCGAACCGGAGGCACCGTCTCCGAAATTGAGATCGGCAGGTCTTTGGAACAAAAGACGCAGGACTCGAGGATTGCCGGGCCCGCCGCCGAAGCAGGCGAGCGGGGAAGGGCGGCCAGTGGAGGAGGCTGGCTCCGCGTCCCGCGCTCGCCGCCGCGGTTCAGTTTGCGCGCCCAGCGCCGCCGCCCGCGACCACGGTTTGCGCCGCCGGCGCCCGCACCGGCGTATCGGGCGCGGCGGCGGGCGTGGTGCCGCCCGCGCCGGTGAGCAGGATGGCGATGCCGGCGAGCGTCATCGCCGCCACCATGCCGGCGATCGCGGCGAGCACGACAAAGGCCGCGAGGTCGAAGCCGATGCGCCAGGTTCTGGCCGTGCCTTGTTGGTCTTGCATGAGTGGACTCCGTTGGCTGAATTGCGTGTCAGTGCATTAAGCCGCGTGCACGCGGCGCCGGCGCGGCAGGCTGCGGGCAAGGTGCCGAAGAATTGTGGCAATCCGAGGGCGGTCGCCAAATTGCCGGCGACGATCGGCTATAGTCGTTCGCCATGCCACGCCGCATCGCCATCGTCGAGGACGATCCGGCCATCCGCGCCAACTACGCGGACGCGTTGCGCAAGCACGGCTTCGAGATCAGCGCCTATGGCGCACGCGCCGAGGCGCTCACGGCGCTGCGCGAGCGCCTGCCCGATCTCGCCATCATCGACATCGGGCTGGGCGGCGACGCCGATGCGGGCTTCGAGCTGTGCCGCGAACTGCGTGCGCTGTCTTCCGCACTGCCGATCATTTTCCTGACCGCGCGCGACAGCGATTTCGACATCGTCTCAGGGCTGCGTCTCGGCGCCGACGATTACCTGACCAAGGACGTCAGCCTGCCGCACCTGCTGGCGCGCATCGCCGCGCTATTCCGGCGCGCCGACGTGGCGCAGCTGCCCGCCACTCAGGAGGAAACACTGGCGCGCGGCGATCTGGCGCTCGATCTGAAGCGCTTCAGCATTGCCTGGCGCGGCCGGCCCGTGCCTCTGACGCTGACCGAGTTCTGGATGGTGCACGCGCTGGCACGGCACCCGGGGCACGTCAAGAACCGCGAACAGCTGATGCACGAAGCGAACCTGGTGGTCGACGACGGCACCGTCACATCGCACGTCAAGCGCATCCGGCGCAAGTTTCAAAGCGTCGACCCCGCCTTCGAGCACATCGAGACCGCGTACGGCATGGGCTACCGTTGGCAGGAGTGAGACGGCGTTTCGCGTTCAGCCTGCGCGCCCAGCTCGCGCTCGTCGCGCTGGCGCTGCTCGCGCTGCCCTGGGCGGGCGTGAGCTTCGTCAACGAAATGGAGCGCGTGCTGCTCGCCGGGCAGGAGCGTGCACTGCTCGCCGCCGCGCGCGCCGTGGCGACCGCGCTGCACGACCGGCCGCAGCTGCTGGCGGCCGTACCGGCGCGCGACGATGCCGTACGCCGCGAGGCCGAGCTCGAGCTGCAGCGGATCGCGCAAAGCGAAGGCCGGCTGCCTCAGACCGCCATTGCGCAGCTGCCGCTGCCACGCGAAGCCGAGCTCGCCGCGCGCAAGGCGCAGGAGGAGGTCGCGGCCATCCTGCGCGGCGTGCAACGCACCGAATCGCGCTTATGGGTGGTGAACCGCCGCTACCAGGTGCTGGCGCTCGAAGGCAGTCTGCGCCGCTCGAAGACAGCAGCAGACGAAAACCCGCTGCAGCGAGCGTGGCGCGGCCTGGCCGGCTGGCTCATCGAGCGCCCGAGTGAGGACTTCGCCGAATCAGTGCCCGACGACGTGCTCGCCGCCGGGCGTGATATCGCCGCGGCGTTGCAGGGCACGCCGGGTACCCGCACGCGACGCACGCCCGACGGCCGCGCGGTGGTGATATCGGCCGCGCACCCGGTGTGGAACGGCACCGAAGTCGTCGGCGCCGTGGTGGTCGAGGAGACCACCAACCCCATCGCCAGCCTGCGCAGCGACGCTCTCGAGCGCCTGCTGCTGCTGACGTTGATCGCCTTTGCCGGTACGGCAGCGCTCCTCATCGCCTTTGCCACGCGCCTTTCGCAGCGCATTCGGCGGCTGCGCGACGAGGCTGAAAGCGCCATCGATTCGCGCGGGCGTCTGGCGCCGCTTGCCGCGGGCTCCGATGCGGGCGACGAAATCGGCGACCTGTCGCGCAGCTTTTCGGCGATGCTGGCGCGGCTGGCGCAGCATCACATTTACCTGGAAAGCATGGCCGGACGGCTGTCGCACGAGCTGCGCACGCCGATCGCGGTGGTGCGCTCGTCGCTGGAAAACCTGAAGCTCGCCGCCACGCCCGAGGAGATCCGCACTTACGTGGCGCGGGCCGAAGAAGGACTAGGCCGTCTGAATACCATCCTGCAGCGTATGAGCGAGGCTACGCGCCTCGAGCAGGCGCTGCGGACCGCAGAGCGTGAGCGTTACGACCTTGCCGCTGTGGTGCGCGGCTGTGTCGAAGGCTACAGGCTCGCCTATGCCGCAACGCCGATCGCGCTCGAGCTGCCGGCGCGCGCCCTCGAAGTTTCGGGCTCGACCGACCTCGGGGCGCAGATGCTCGACAAGCTGGTGGAAAACGCCGTCGAATTCTCGCCGCCCGGCGAATCCGTGCGCGTCCAGCTCGAAGAGCAGGGTCGCTACGCGCAGCTTGCCGTGCACAACAAGGGGCCGACGCTGCCCCCGGCAATGCGTGGCCGCCTGTTCGAGTCGATGGTTTCGGTGCGCGAGCCGCGCGCGGGCGCCGCGCCGCATCTCGGACTCGGGTTGTATGTCGCGCGCCTGATCGCCGAGTTTCACGGCGGTGCCATCGAGGCCGCCGACGCGGCAATGGGCGACGGCGTCGTCCTGCGGGTGCACCTGCCGCTGTCGCGCTAGAATCGCGCGTTCCCTGCGAGGCTTTGCCGATGAAACCCCTGTCGGAGCTGCGCGACGCGGCCCGGCTGCGCGGCCTGCTTTTCGATATCGACGACACGCTGACCAGCGCGGGCCGGCTGACCGCCGAAGCTTTTGCGGCGCTCGAGCGGTTGCACGCGGCAAAACGGTTGGCAATCGCAGTCACCGGCCGGCCCGCGGGCTGGTGCGACCATATCGCGCGCATGTGGCCGGTCGATGCGGTGGTCGGCGAAAACGGCGCGTTCTACTTCTGCTACGAAAACGGCCGGCTGCATAAGCGCTACCAGAACGGGACGGCCGAGCGCGCTGCCAAGCGCGCCCGGCTTGGCGCCATCGCCGAGCGCATTCTCGCCGCGGTTCCAGGCTGCGCACTCGCCTCCGACCAGGCCTATCGCGATACCGACCTGGCGATCGACTATTGCGAGGATGTGCCGCGGCTGCCCCTCGACGCCGCCGAGCGCATCGCGGCGCTGCTGCGCGAGGCGGGGTTGAACGCGAAGGTGAGTTCGATCCACGTCAACGGCTGGTTCGGGAATTACGACAAGCTGGCGATGACGAAGACGTTGCTCGCCGAGAGGTTTGCTACCGACCTCGATGCCGCCAACGCCGATTTCGCGTTTGCCGGCGATTCTCCCAACGACGCGCCGATGTTCGGCTATTTCCGCAATTCAGTGGGCGTCGCCAATGTCCAGCGGTTCGTCGGACAGCTCGCGGCGGCGCCGAAGTTCGTCACGCCGAGCGCCGCAGGCAAGGGGTTCGCGGAACTCGTGGCGCATCTGCTCGAGGAGCGCTAGTGGAGTTCTGGTGGGCCTATCTCGGCATCGGCACGGCGGTCGGTTTTCTGGCGGGCCTCCTCGGCGTCGGTGGCGGCATGGTCATGGTGCCCATGCTCTTTTTCGTCTTCACCGCCAAAGGGTTTCCGTCCGCGCACCTGATGCATTTCGCGCTGGGCACCGCACTGGCGACCGTCGCATTCACCTCGGTGGCCAGCGTGCGCGCGCACCATCGGCACGCGGCAGTCGACTGGCGCGTGGCGCGGGCCATGGCGCCCGGAATAGTCGTCGGCTCTCTCGGCGCCGCGCTGGTTGCGGGTTTCGTGCCCACCCGGCCGCTGGCGGTATTCTTCACTGCGTTCATGTTCTACGCGTCGGCGCAGATGTTCTTCGAATCCACGCCCGTGCCGACGCGCGGTTTGCCGGGAGCGACCGGGCTGTTCGCAGTGGGCGCGGGCATCGGCGCGGTCTCGAGCCTCCTCGCCGCCGGCGGCGCCTTCTTGTCGATCCCGTTTCTCCTGCGCTGCAATGTGTCGCTGCGGCGTGCGATTGGCACGGCCGCCGCGAACGGCTTTCCGATCGCCGCCGCCGGCACGGTCGGCTACATCGCGCATGGTCTACGCGTACCGGATCTGCCCGCCGGCAGCCTTGGCTTCGTCTATCTGCCGGCACTCGCGCTGGTGGTCGTGGCGAGCATTCCGCTCGCGCCGCTCGGCGCGCGCCTCGCGCACCGGCTGCCGGTGCGACAACTGCGCATCGTGTTCTCGCTCATGCTGCTCGCGCTCGCGCTGCGCATGCTGGCAAACTTGTGGTGAAGGAGGATTGAAATGGCCGGACCGCTATCAGGTATCCGCGTGCTCGACCTCTCCCGCGTGCTCGCGGGACCCTGGGCCGGGCAGAACCTCGCCGACCTCGGCGCCGAGGTGATCAAGATCGAGCGACCCAAGGTGGGCGACGACTCGCGCGCCTTCGGCCCGCCGTGGGTGAAGGACGCTCAGGGCCGGGACACGAAGGACTCCGCGTACTTCACCTCCGCGAATCGCGGCAAGAAATCAGTCACCGTGAATCTGCAGCAGCCCGAGGGGCAGGCGCTGGTGCGCGAGCTGGCGGCGAAGAGCGACGTCCTGCTCGAGAACTACAAGTTCGGCGACCTGCAGCGCTATGGGTTGGGGTACGATGACCTGAAGATCGTCAACCCACGGCTGATCTATTGCTCAGTCACCGGATTCGGGCAGACGGGACCGTTTCGCGACCGCCCGGGCTACGACTTCATGATCCAGGGCATGGGCGGCATGATGAGCGTGACCGGTGAGCCGGACGGCGCACCGGGCGGCGGTCCGCAGCGCGCCGGCGTGCCGGTCGCGGACATCATCACCGGCATGTACGCGTCGATCGCCGTTTGCGCGGCGCTCGCGCATCGCGCGCAGTCGGGCGCCGGCCAGCACCTCGATCTGGCGCTGCTCGACTCGCAGATCGCGCTGCTCGCCTACCAGAACACCAACTACTTCGCGACCGGCACGCCGCCGGCGCGCATTGGCAACCTGCACCCGAACATCGTGCCCTACCAGCCGTTTCGCGCGAGCGACGGCGAGGTGATACTTGCCTGCGGCAATGACAACCTGTACCGCAAGTTCTGCGAGGCGGCGGGCTGCCCGGAGCTGGCCAGCGACGCGCGCTTCCTCACCAACGGCAATCGGGTCGAGAACCGCAAGGAACTCACGCGGCTGCTCGGCGATATATTCCGCAAGCGCACGAAACAGGAGTGGGTGGCGCTGCTCGACGCCGCGGGCGTAGCCAACGGCCCGATCAACGACATCGCGCAGGTGTTCGCAGAGCCGCAGGTCAAGGCGCGCGGCGTGAAGATCGAGGTTGCGCACCCGGTGGCCGGCACGCTGTCGATGGTGGCGAGCCCGATGCGCTTCTCGGCGACGCCGCTCGAGCACAAGACGCCGCCGCCGTTGCTCGGTGAGCACACCGACGGGATCCTGCGGGAGCTGCTGGGCAAAAGCGCCGCCGAGATCGCGCAACTGCGCGCCGGCGGCGTGGTCTGAAACCGGCTATTGCGTGCGCAGGCGCGGGTCGAGCGCGTCGCGCAGCGAGTCGCCAAACAGGTTGAAACCAAACACCGCCAGGCTGATGGCGACGCCCGGGAAAATCGCCATCCACGGCGCGGTCTCGGCGAATTCGACTGCCGCACCGCGCAGCATCAGGCCCCAGGCCGCGATCGGCTCCTGCACGCCCAAGCCGAGGAAGGAGAGCGACGCCTCCAGCAGGATCGCCTGGCCGAGAAACGCGGTGAGCATGATGAGGTAGGGCGCCATGACGTTCGGCAGCATGTGGCGTAGCACGATGCGCGAGTCGCGATAGCCCGCGGCGCGCGCGGCGTCCACGTACGGC
>JBDTMD010000030.1:0-9575 GCA_039934435.1 Burkholderiales bacterium | reverse complement strand
GCCGGGGGACAGGAAGTGCAGGACAGCTTCTCCTACGGCATCAGCGATGGCTTCGAGACTGCGGGCGCCGCGCTGACGGTGACGGTCGCCGGCACGAATGATGCCCCGCTTGCCGAAGACCTTGCAGCGATTGCCGATGAGGACGGGCCGGCCATCACCTTGATGCCGGCTTACAGCGATGCCGACGCGCCCGACACGCACATGATCACCGTGGGCGCATTCGGCAATACCGGTTTCGAGCTGGGCGGCTTCGCGGGCTGGCAGTTGTCGGACGCCGCGCTCGGCGACGTGCTGTCAGGTGGAGCGTTGCTGGGTGAGCGCTACGCGTCCCTGCGCTCGGGTGCAGGGCAGGACACTTACTCGACGCTTTCACGGAACTTTACGCTGGCGGCGAGCGAGAGCCTTTCAGGCCTGGCGGACTTTGTCGCAGGTGATGCGCTGCCCTACGACGACGATGCGTACGTCCTCGTCGGCCTGCTCGGCGGCGCGTCCACGCTGCTGTTCGGCGCGAGCGTTGCGAGCGTCGGCGATTACGGCGAAACCGGCTGGGTACCGTTCGAATTCATCGCGCCCGTGGCCGGCACCTACGTGCTGCAAGCGGGCGTTCGCAACGGGCAGGACAATTCAGTCGATAGCCGCCTGCTGCTCGACGGGGTCGAGCAGTTCCGGCCGGCTGCGGGCGTGACCGTCAATGCCGACGGCACCTTCGACTACGACCCGGGCGGGCGCTTCGAGTGGCTGGCCGAAGGCGAATTCGCCACCGATGCGTTCAGTTACATCGTGACGGACGACTTCGGAGCGCAGGCCGTGGCCACGGCAACGGTGCAGATCGTGGGCGCCAATGACGCGCCCGAGATCGGCGCCGCGATGACCGAGGCTCTTGTGACCGAAGAAAACAGCCTGCCATCCGCGAGCGAGCTGGGCGCACAGGGCGCGATCACATTCAGCGACGTGGACCTCTCCGACGCGCACCTGGTCCAGGTCGGCACGCTCGACGCCGGTTTTCTCGGCGAATTCACCGCGCAGCTCGCCACGGACAGCACCGGCGGCGGCGAGGGCAACGTGCAATGGTCGTTCGCGGTGACGAATGGCGAGCTCGATGCGCTTGGGGAGAGCGAAACGCTCGAGCAGGCCTACGAAGTTCTGGTCGAAGATTCGCACGGCGGCAGCGCCTCGCGCATCGTCACCGTGACGCTCGCTGGCGTGAACGATGCGCCGCAAGCGCAGGACGACGTTGCACAAGTGCAGGAAGACGGCGTCCTGGTGGCAACCGGCAATGTGCTGGCGAACGATTTCGATGTCGACGCGCACGATGTGCTCGGCATCGCAATTCCGGGAAGCGTCGCCGGCGCTTACGGCACGTTGCTGCTCCTTGCGGACGGCACCTACCGCTATGAGCTGGACAACGCGGCCGTGCAGTCGCTCGCCGCCGGCCAGGACGTCCAGGAGGTGTTCGCATACGAGGCGACCGACGGCCGGGCCGCGACGGCGGCGACATTGACCGTAACCATCGCCGGCGCCAACGACGCGCCAGTGGTGCTCGGCGACGCGGCGAGCGTGCGCGAAGACAGGGTGCTCACCGCGATCGGCAACGTGCTCGACAACGATTTGGATGTCGACGCGAACAGCACCCTGAGGGTCGGCAACCCAGGGACTTACCTGGGGAGCTTCGGCACGCTGAACCTCGAAGCCGACGGCAGCTACTTCTATGCGCTCGACAACGCGGCGGTGCAGTTCCTGGCCGATGAACAGCAGGTGACCGATACTTTTTCTTACGCGGCCAGCGACGGCATCGCCAGCACCCCGGGCACGTTGACGGTGACCATCATCGGCACCAACGACGCGCCGGTGACGCAAGATGACACCGCGAACGTGCGCGAAGACGTCGTCCTCAGCGCGAGCGGCAACGTGCTCGCCAACTACTACGACGTCGACAGCGGCACCACGCTGACGGTGGCCAATGCCGGTCTCTACGGCAGCCTCGCGCTGGCGGCGAACGGCGACTACACCTACACCCTCGACAACGCCTCGGCGGCGGTGCAGGGCCTGCGCGCAGGCGAGGTGGTGACGGATCCTTTCACCTACCTCGCGAGCGACGGGCTGGAAAGCACCCCGGGGACGATTACGGTGAGCGTCTTCGGCACGAACGACGTCCCCTTCGCCCAGAACGACGCCGGGGCCGCGCAGGAAGACGGCGGGCCGGTGACGCTCCTTGGCGCCACGCTGCTCGACAACGACACGGATGCTGATTTTGGCGACACCAAGAACCTTGTCGCGGTCACAAACTCCGCAGGCGGTGCGCAGGTGACGCTGGTTGGCGGCAACGCGGTCTACAACGTCGGTAGCCTGTTCCAGACGCTGAAAGCCGGCGCGACCGCGCTCGACAGTTTCGCCTACACCATGGTGGATTCCGCGGGCGCGTCGAGCACAGCGACGGTGGCGATGACCATCACCGGCGTGAACGATGCGCCGGTGGTGGCGGCGCCCATTCCCGACCAGAACGCGACCGCTGGCACGGCGTTCAGCTTCGCTTTTGCGCCGAGCGCCTTCACCGACATCGACTTCGGCGACACGCTTGCCTACTCCGCGAGCCTCGCCGACGGTACGGCGCTGCCGTCGTGGCTCACGTTCAACGGCGCCTCGCGAACTTTCGCCGGCACGCCGCCGGCGGACATTTCGGCGCAGGTGCTGAGCCTGCGCGCGACGGCAACCGACACGGCGGGCGCGAGTGCGTCCGACGTGTTCGCGCTCACGATCGCGGGTGGCACGGGCGATGATTGCGTGCCGATCGTCGGCACCGATGGCGACGACACCCTCACCGGCACGCCCGGCAACGACATCATCGACGGCCGCAAGGGCTACGACGTGATGCGGGGCGGGGCGGGCGACGACGTGTACTTTGTGGACAAGAGCGGCGGCAAGATCGACCTGGTGGTCGAAGGCGCGGTTGCCGGCTACGACACGGTCTACAGCTCGGCAAGCTACACGCTGCCTGCAAACGTGGAGGAGCTGCATCTCATCGGCCACGAGGACCTCGAAGGCCGCGGCAATGCGCTTGCCAACATGCTGATCGGCAATTCGGGCGACAACCGCCTCTACGGCATGGCCGGCAACGACCTGCTGCTCGACGATGCGGGCGACGACCTGCTCGACGGCGGCGACGGCGACGACGTGCTCGACGGCGGGCGCGGCAACGACGTGCTGATCGGCGGCAAGGGCAACGATCTGTTCGTCCACGCCAAAGGCGGCGGCCACGATTTGGTGCAGGACTCGGGCGGCCAGGATGCGATCCGCTTCGGCTACGGCATCGCCACCGGCGACGTGACGGTGCGGCGCGACAAGAACGATCTCGTGCTGCTGCTCTCGGGCGGCAACGGCAGCGTGACTGCGAAGGACTGGTTCGGCTCATCGTCCAAGCGCGTCGAGCAGGTGCAGTTCGCCGACGGCACGGTGTGGAACGAATCCGCGATCCGCGCGCGCGTGACGACCGCCTCGAGCGGCGAGCAGGGCGGCTACGGCGGCTATTACGATCACGGGCCGAGTTACGGCGGCGGCGAGCAGGGCGCAGATCGTGACGACGACCATGACGACCACGACGACCACGACCACGACGATGACGACCATGAGCGTAACGGCCTGTTCGACGCCATCGCCGCACGCCTCAAGAGCAGCCCGGACTACGATTTCACCGCGCTGGCGGCGTATCTGCAGCGCCAGGGCGGCGGCGGCTACGGCGCCATGACCCCCGAGCAGATCGCGAGCCGCTGGGTAAAGGTGCAGGACTGCATCGCGAGCCTCGCGCCGAGCGACGGCGATTGCGACGGCGGCTACGGTGGCAAGGGTCAGTACGGCGGCTATGGCTGTGACGACGACAGGTCGAACGGCGGTTGGGGCTACGCGGGATCGACTGGCCAGAATAGCGGCTGCGGCGGCATGGCCGGCTTGTCCGGCCTGGGCGAAGGGTTCCAGAAGCTGTGACCCGCGCCCACGCCGACCCGCGCGAATTCCAGCCGGCGCTGGTGCGGCTGCAGGAGCTGCCGCCCAGCCCGCTTGGCCGGCGCATGCTGTGGGCGGCGCTCGTCTTCCTCGTCGCGCTGATCGCCTGGGCGACGTTCGGCCAGCTCGACATCGTCGCCGTGGCCGAGGGGCGCCTGGTGCCCGACACCTACCTGAAGATCGTGCAGCCGACCGACGCCGGCGTGGTGAAGGAAATCCTGGTGCAGGAAGGCGAGGCGGTGAAGAAGGGGCAGGTCCTGATGCGCATGGACGCAGCGCTGTCGAATTCCGACCTGAAGACGCTGGCGGCGGACTTTCACTACAAGCGCCTGTCATTGCGGCGCATCGACGCTCAGCTCGCCGGCACGCCGCTCACGCGCCGCGGCGACGATCCCGACGAGCTCTTCATCCAGGTCCAGGCCCAATACGCCGCCAACCGCCGGGCCTACGAGAACGCGCTGGGGCAGGAGCGCGCCGTGCTCGACAAGGCGAAGGGTGATCTTGCCGCCGCCGAGGCGGTGAGACGCAAGCTCGCCCAGGTTTTGCCCCATTACCGCGACCAGGAGGCCGCCTACGCCAAGCTGAAGAAGGAGGGCTTTGCCGGCAAGCTCATGTACACCGACAAGCAGCGCGAAAGGATCGAGAAGGAACAGGACCTGCGCGCGCAGGAGGCGGTGATCGTCTCCGCGGCGGCCACGATCGCGCAGCAGGAGAAGAAGACCGCGCAGATCACCGCCGACTACCGGCGCCAGCTGCAGACTGAGCGCGTGGACATCGCCAACCAGCTCGAGCGCGCGAGCCAGGACCTCGCCAAGGAGGAGCACCGACACGGCTACCTCGAGCTGCGCGCGCCGCAGGACGGGCTGGTGAAGGACCTCGCCACCCACACCATCGGCACCGTGGCGAGCCCCGGCACCATCCTCATGACCCTGGTGCCGAAGGACGAGAAGCTGCGCGCCGAAGTCTGGGTGAAGAACGACGACATCGGCTTCGTGCGCGAGGCGCAGCCGGTGAAAGTGAAGCTCGCCGCGTTCAGCTTCCAGAAATACGGCATGCTCGAGGGCAGCGTCGCGCACGTAAGCGCCGATTCGGCGGAGCGCGGCGCGGGCGCGAGCGCGGGTGCGCCGGCGGCGCCGAAGCCCCAGGCCGAGGCCCTTGCCTATCGCACGCTCGTCAACCTGAAGACGCAGACTCTGGATGCCGACGGCGTGCAGTACCGGCTGACGCCCGGGATGCAGGTCGCAGCGGAGATCCATCTTGGGACGCGTACCGTGCTGGAGTACCTGCTTTCGCCGGTGCGGAAAGCGTTCCAGGAGGCTGGGCGGGAGCGGTAGGCGCCGCGGGCGCCCAGCGATGCGGCTACGTCGATTTCAGCTTTTCATCGAGCCAGATCTTGATCAGCGACTGGTAGGCCACATCGCGCTTGTTGGCAGCGACCTTGATGCGCTCGAGCATGTGCACCGGAAGCCGCAGTGAAATCGCCTGCGTGCTCGGCTTGAGATTCGGGAATCGTGCGCGCACCGCCTTCGACCAGTCCAGGTACTCGGCGGAATCCTGCTTAAACCAGAAGGCCCGCTCTTTCGCCTCCGTCTCGAAGCGCGGCACGGGCTTAAGTTTCCTTTTCATAGCGCGCTCTCTCTGGGCTTGCCCCGATTTCCTAGACACTACGCTAAGTTTTTCCAAGCTTTCTCGGACTCATCCGGGCTAACCTGGCTCAGCGTCGAATGCCGGCGCCGCGGATTGTAGAACCGCTCGATGCAATCAAGCACTTCGGCACGCACCGTCCCGCAGCGTAGTACAGGAATTGTTATAGATCATATAGTTAGGAAGTCTAGACGGCCTAAACTCTAGGTGTTTTGGTTATTGATATTAATGTTAACAGTACCTACAATATGTTGATGAATATGTTAACGCCTGCAAAGCTGATCAACGAGATGACCCCGGTCGCCAAAGCAAAGTATTCGTCCGACGCCGCCTGGGCTCTTGCCGCTGGCGTGCCGAAGGAGACGCTCTCAAGGCTCAAGCGTCAGGCGTCGTGCGATCTGCGCACGCTTGGGGCGCTCGCGCGAGCGGCAGGGTGCACGTTGACCGCCGTACCCGCTGCGATACCGGCGGAAGGACAGGGACCTGAGGCCTTCGGCCGAGAACAGGAAGAGAAGCTTCTGGATCTCTGTGCCTCTGGAAATGCCGACCCTTCCGTCTGGCGCAAATATGGCCCCAGTTTTTTGATGGGAGGACTGGCCGTAATGCTTTCTGCTGCGCGAGGCTTTGACCGGGAGCGATATCTACGGCTGGCCGACAAGCTGCATACCGGGGTTTCAACGCCGGAAGTCTTTCGCAGGTGGTTGGAAAGCTCACCCATGAGTCCTTCCAGGTTCCTGCCAATGGTAAGAACGCGGAGGCAACTCGCGTGAAGAAGCTCGATCTTCGGAGCGAGTACGACAAGGCGTTCAGAGAAATCCTGTCGCGGGTCCAGCAAGCACTGAGGGGATCGCAGCCTGCCGCGCTCCCGATCCGCATGTACATCGCCGGAGGCGCCGCGCTTCATCTGCTGACCGGGCAACGCGTTACAGAGGACATTGATGCCGTCTTCTCCAAGAAAGTTGTATTCGACACGGACCTGTCCGTGGCTTACCGCGATGCCGACGGTCGGGCCCGCATGATGTACCTTGACCGGAGCTACAACGACACGTTGGGGCTAATGCATGAAGATGCCTACGCCGATGCACAGGAAGTAGACGTTCCGGGGATCGACAGGAGCGTTCTTGAAGTTAGAGTGCTCACGCCGCTGGACCTTGCCGTGACCAAGCTTGCACGCTTCGCAGACGTCGACCGCGAAGACATCGAAACGCTGGCGCGACGTGGTCTTATCGATGCGTCGTCTCTGCGCGAACGTGCGCAAGAAGCACTCGGTGGCTATGTGGGCAATCTGGAGACGATACGAACATCGTTGGATATTGCGTGCCGCCTTGTGGACAACGTAAAGGCGAGAAAGAAAAGCCACACTAAGTAGGCGCACCCCTTGCCGTGTGTTGACCCGGTTTCGGGACGATGGAGGTCAGCAGGATACTTGTATGGTGGGTCGTACTGGGATCGAACCAGTGGCCCCTGCTGTGTGAGAGTGGGAATCGGGGGGTCCGACCATCGCCAGCATTCGCCAGCCGCCTGAACTGTCATAGGGGAAATCAGGAAATAGGCCGCTAGCCGTCGCTTGCGTTCGTGGGCATTCGGTTTCATACTCCCTTCGTACTTTCATCCCGGAGGGACGGAACATGACCGCGCGCATCAACCAAGTTGAAAAGAGAAGCAAGCTCCAGCTTCGACGAGATCCCTACTGGCAGCGCCTCACCCAGGGCCGCTACGTGGGCTTCAGGCGCATGAGCGCAGGCACCACCGGCACCTGGCTCGCGCGCTACTACGACGGCGAGAAGTACTCCTACAGCGGCCTGGGCGACTTCGCCCTGCTCGAGGAAAAGGCCCGCTACGACGCCGCCAAGACCGCTGCAGAGGCTTTCTTCGCCCGCCTGGACATGGGCGGCACCACGGACAAGGTGACGGTGAAGCAGGCCTGTCAGGCCTACGTCGAGCACGTCAGGCAGGCGAACTCCGAGGCCTCGTCCCTGGATGCGAAAGGGCGCTTCCAGCGGTTGGTCTATTCCGATCCCCTTGGGCGCGTCGAGCTTGGCAAGCTCAAGCGCCCGCACGTTCAGGCGTGGCGCGATCGGGTACTCGCCAAGCGCCCCTCGCGTGGTGCATTCAACAGGGACGCGGCGGCGCTCAAGGCCGCGTTGAACCTTGCCCGCGAGCGCGACCACATCGCCACGGATCACGCCTGGCGCGTGGTGCTCAAGCCCTTCGAGAACGCGACCAAGCGCCGCACCCTGTACCTCGATCTAGCCGCGCGCCGAAAGCTGATTGAGAAGTCGCCGGCGGAAGTGCAGCCGCTGCTGCGCACGCTCGCGCTCTTGCCCATGCGCGTCGGTGAAGTGGCATCGCTCAAGCTCGAGCACCTGAACATGCAAACGAAGGTGCTATCAGTGCCGACCGGCAAGACCGCGCCGCGCGAGATCCCGCTCGGTGACGAGGCATTCGCGCATCTGAAGGCCTGCGCGAAAAACAAGCTGCCCTCGGCCTGGCTCGTTGCTCGTGCTGATGGCCGGCAGTGGAAGAAAGAGGCATGGCGCGACATGATCCACGACGGCGTGAAGGCGGCGAAATTGCCGAGGGCTGTGTGCGCCTACACCTTTCGGCACAGCACTGTCACTGACTTGTTGACGGCGGGTCTGGACACCATGACGACGGCGAAGATTAGCGGCACCAGCCTGGCGATGATTCAGCGGCACTATGGGCATCTGCGGTTGGAGCATGCCCGCGACGCGCTGCAGGGGCTGGCGCTCGCGTGAAGCGTAGAGCCGCTAGCAAGGCCCGCGCTCTGAGCAGGCTGCGCGCTTCCGATCCAGAGATTGCGGCGGCGCTCGACCGCATCGAAAGGAAATCTCAGGCGGAAGCCGGGCGAGACAGCATGTACGCCCTGAGCGCGCACGTTGCCGAGCAGGCGCATGCGAAGCACTCCGCGATCATCAAGGCGCAAGCGATAGGAACGGACGACAAGAAGGCCCGCGCCAGTGAGCAGCGCGAGCAGTGGCGCCGCATCGCGCGCGAGCTGCGTGCCGATCCGCTCAAGAAGAAGTCATGGACGCTCGACGACATCGCCGAGCACATCATCGAGCGATGCCCGGACGCTGCACGCAAGCGCAGCGGGAAGCTTCACAGCAAGCGCACGATTAAGGACGCGCTCGCGGGCCTCTAGGCCCGAACATCCGTAAATCAGGACTGACTCGCGGAGGTTAGTCGGCCGCGCGCCTTCACGTCCGCTAATTATGCCGCCATGATTCTCCTATCGTTCACTGAACGCGAGGCAATCATGGAACCTGAACTGAAAACCCTAGAGCCAATCGCGGTCCGCCGTGGGACTGCCGCGAAGATGCTCGAAGTCAGCGTCACCACGGTTTGGCATATGTGCAGGCGCGGCGACTTGGCGACGATCAAGATCGGCGCGGACGACCGCATCCTCGTGGACAGCATCCGGCGATTCGCTGCTGCGAAAAAGGCTGTCTGACATGGCCGCGCCGCACGCGCCTGCAGGCACGCGGATCTGGATAGTCGATCCAGAGCTTGTCAGGGCGCTCCGCGTCTTTATCGTTGCTTTTGAAAAATGTTATCCACGTCGCAGCAAAAAAGTCGGCGCGGCGTTCGACGCGCTGCTCTCGCAAATGCACGCGCCTCAGGCCTTCCAGATTGCAGAGCGCGTATCGATCTGCCGCTCGTGTATCGAGAGCGGTGTATTCGATATCGAGCAGCTTGAGGAGCAGCCTTGCGCGACAGGGCGATTGACGCAATGACCGCGCCCACTTTTTACGCCGACCTGGCGGCTATGCGCGCACGAGGCGATCGCCCCTTGGGTGGTGTCGTCGTTACGGATACCTGGCGCACAGTGCAGAACGCCGCCGGGCTTTCGTTGCAGGCGATTTACTTCCGCAAATCTGATCGCTGGACTGAGTACGAGCTCGGCGCGCTGC
>JBDTMD010000029.1:0-9581 GCA_039934435.1 Burkholderiales bacterium | reverse complement strand
ATGCTGCCCAAAGGGAGCGTGTCTTGCGGATATCGATTCTCGAGGACGACCCGGATCAACTTGCGCTGCTCAAGCGCTGGCTGGCCGACGACGGTCACGATGTGCACGGCTACCTGAGTGGCCGCGATGCCATGAAGCATGCCGGTCGGGAAAGCTTCGACCTGTTTCTGATCGACTGGCAGGTGCCCGATGTCTCGGGGGTCGACGTGCTGATGTGGCTGCGCGCGAACGTCTCAAAGCAGGTGCCGGTGCTATTCGTGACCGTGCGCGACGCCGAGCAGGACATCGTATTCGCGCTCGAGAACGGCGCGGATGACTACATGATAAAGCCGGTGCGTCGGCAGGAGACACTCGCCCGGGTGCACGCCCTGCTGCGTCGGGCATACCCGCGCGAAGAGGTGAAGCTCCTCGCGTTTCCCCCATTCGAGATCGATATCGCCAACAGCGAGGTGCGCCGCGGCGGTGAGCGCATCGAACTCACTCCCAAAGAGTTCGAATTGACAGTGGTGCTGTTCCGCAACCTCGGCCGATTGCTGTCGCGCGGCCATTTGCAGGAGGCGGTCTGGGGTCGCAGCGGGGACCTGGTCACGCGTACCGTGGACACGCACGTCAGCCAGGTCCGCAAGAAGCTCGATTTGCGCGCCGAAACAGGATTCCGGGTGGTACCGATCTACAACTACGGTTATCGTCTGGAGCAGGTTGGCGAAGGCGCCTCGAGCGCCGCGTGAGCTACTGCAGTTGGCGAACGCGCTGCTCTGCGTAAGTTCGCACTTCGTCCGCCAGCGTCCCGGAAGCCACGCCGCGGCGGAACGCCTCCACCGCTTCCGGCCGATTGCCCTGCGCCTCCAGAGAAATTCCCAGCCCGACCCAGGCGGCACCGCTTTGTCGACCGGATTCCAGGGCCTTGCGGTAGGCGTCGGCAGCCGCGACGTGGCGCCCTAGTTGCTGTAGCACCGCTCCGTGCAATGCATGGAAATCCGGATTCCCGCGCCCGGCGGTCGCCGCCTGTTCCAGTACTGCGAGCGCGGCCGCATAGTCGCCGCGATCGACGTGGATGCGGGCCAGCGTAACCGCGAACGGCGCGTAATCTGGATTGAACACGCGACCCTCCTGCAAGTGGCGCCGGGCGTCGTCGATACGCCCCTGTTCGAGGTAGAGCGCCACCAGTGTCTGGCGTGCCGCCTGGTGCGCTGGGTCCGCCTCCAGCGCCGCGACCAGAGCGTCCTCAGCGTCGGCGACGCGCCCCCGCTCCAGAAACTGCGCCGCTCTGCGGAAGAAGTTCTCGGCCCGATCCGCGGGAGAGCGATCCCGCTCGCGCTTCTCGATTTGCGCCGATGCGGCGCGCACCGGGGTCGCGCGAACAGCTGGTGCGGACGCCACGCGCGTTCGCTTTTCTCCCGACGCGGCAGAAGCTTGACGGGGCGGGCGCGGCGCAAGCGGCGTATCGATCGTCAGTGCCAGTCGAAGCATTTCTATCGGCGCAGCGAGCTTTTCCGGGGCGGGTTTGGCGACAATAACTTCGGCCGGTGAATTCTGCGCCGCGGGTGTGGGCGCGGCAGCCACCGCCACCATCGGCGCTGGGGTCGCTGGCACGTTCGCCACTGACACGGGTTGCGGAGGTGCGGGCGCCGCTTCTGCGCGGCGACGAGTATCTTCTGCAGCGCGCACAGCGAGCTCGGTTGCAATCGAGCGCGGCTGCAATTGATAGACCACCCACAGCGTCCACGCGGCCGCGACCAGCATGAGCGCCGCCACGGTTCGCCAGAACCATTCGCCAGTGCCGCGGGCGCGCACGGCCCGCACCTCCGGATGCAGCGCCTGCCCGGGCGGCGCCGCCCGCGGGTGGCGGCGGTCGAGCTCCTGCAGCATCTTGTTGATGACGCTCATGGTCGAGGTCTAGTCCGAGGCGCGGCTGGTACGCATCCGCGGCCACCACCAGCCGTTGACCGGAGCCGCGGAGGGCGTATCGACCGCCGCCGCATGCACGTGGCGGCGCGAGGCGCAACGCCCGCCTTCGCCGAATACCAGCAGCAAGGCCTTGTGCGCCAGGATATTGACGAGCCGCGGCACGCCGCGGCTGGCTCGGTGCAAGGCCCGCAGCGCGCCGGCATCGAACAGCAGCGGACCCGAGTACCCGGCTATCGACAGCCGGTGTTCGACGTAGGCGCCGATCTCTCCGCGGTCCAGCCCGCGAAGCGCGTGCTGGAATGTAATGCGCTGGCGCAACTGGCGGATCGACTCGGAGGCCAGCTTGCGGTCGAGCTCCGGCTGGCCGAACAGAACCACCTGCAGGAGCTTGCGCTTCTCGGTTTCGAGATTGGTCAGCAGGCGCAGGGTTTCCAGGGTCTCGAGCGGCATGCCCTGGCTCTCATCCATGCACAGAACCACGCGCCGCGCGTGGCGCGCGTGATCGAGCAGAACACGCGTGATGCCGCGCAGCAGGTGATGCTGGTCGACGTCCGCCTCAACCGGCACGGCCAGTTCCTCGGCGATCGCGAGCACCAGGGCGCGCGGCTCCAGATTCGGGTTCGGGATATAGGCGCTAACCCAGCCGACATCCAGTGTCGAAAGAAATTTTCGGCAAAGCAGCGTCTTGCCGGTGCCGACTTCTCCCGTGATCTTGATGAAGCCCTCGCCGTTGCTCAGCGTGATCAGCAGCGTGTTGAGCGCTTCCTGCGTGCTTCGGCAGGCATAAAAGAAGCTGGTGTCGGGCGTAATGCCGAACGGCGCCTCACGCAGGCCGAAATGCCTGAAATAGTTCACCGCGGAGTGGCTTCCTGCGTCGGCCGGCGGGGAATGAAGCGCTCCAGGCGGTCGCGCGTTTCACGCAGGTCCCGGCCCCAGCTTTCGTCGTTCTGAAGGATGGTTGTCTTGAGCAGGATCACGATCTCGCGCTTGCGCGATTGGCGATCGGAATTGCGCAGCAACAGGTTGGAGTCAGCGACGCCGGGGATGCCGGTGCGCCCATCGCGCACGTCGAGGCTCATCAGTCCGCCAATGGCGACGATGTTGCCGTCGCTGACCCGTACCACGGTGTCGGACTCGTTCACCGCCGACTTGGCGAGCGGCAGGGTGATCGAGGGGATCGTGCCACCGAGGTCGACCACGCGCCGCGACTCCGTCACCTCGCTGATCGAAGGGTGAATGTGCAGGGTAATGTTGCCGAATTCGTCGATCTGCGGCGTGACATCGAGCATGATGCCCGAAAAGAAGGGCGCCACGGTGACCGTGGGCGTCTGCTGCGTGGTGGTACCCGTGGTCGTGGTGACCGTGGCCACATTGGTGACGAAGAACTCGTCCGTGCCGACCTTGAGCACCGCCTTCTGGTTGTTCAGCGTGGCAATGCGCGGGCTGGAGAGCACCTGTGTCGTGCCCTGCGAATCCAGGAACTGCAGCAGGGCGCCAAAATTGGACGCCTGGAACGCCAGCCCGAACACGGCTCCGCCGTTAGCTGCCAGCGTCGCCGCGCTGGCAAGCGTGCCCGCGGCCGGGTTCGCCGTGAGGCCGCCGCTGCTCAGGTTCGACCCACTTACGTTGCTTCCCAGCGTCGTGTTGTTTCCGATCTGGCCAATGGCGCCGCGCGGACTTTCGTTCGTGCGGAACAGCGCCCAATTGATGCCCGACTGGTAGCCCTCGGCAAGCGTCACTTCGATGACCTTGGCCTCGAGCATCACCTGGCGCTCGACGACCAAGCGCGTTTCGCGCAGGTAATTCTCCACCGCCCGCAATTCGGTCGGGAACGCTCGCACCAGGACGACGCCGGACAGCGGCGTTACCACGACGCTGCGTCCATCACCGGCACCGACAATTGCCGTCAACGCGGTACGCAGATCTCCCCAGAAATCATTGACGACGCTTGTCGTAACGCGCGTGCTGTCCATCGAGCGCGACGTGCCGCCGGAACTACCCGCCGTCCCGGGAATCGGCGATGCGCCCGAGGTCGGTGAAGGTGGTCCGGACGGCGAGGTGGAGTCCGCCAGCGAGCCCGACTGAACCCGTAGATCGCTGGTGCCGCGGCGCTGGCCGAGCAGGTAATTGACGCGGTATATCTTGGTCTGCAGTCCGGTCGGCTGCACAAAGATGCGCGCGCCGTCGAAGCGGTAGTCGTATCCGTAGAGCTCGCGCAGCGCATCCAGCGCTTCGCGCACCGTGACGTCCTTCAGGTTGACGGTAATCATGCCGCTTACACCCGGATTGAGCAGCATCGAATAGCGCGTGCCGGAAGCGATCGCCATGAACACCTGGGCGGCCGGCGCATTGCTCACCGACAGATCGAAGCGCGGATCGATCGGCCGCCCCTCCACGCTCGGCATTTCCATGCGCAGTGGCGGCAGCAATGCCTGCTGCGGGAGTTGCGCTTCCTTGAGTGCGGGACCCGCGATCGCTCGGTCGACCTCGCCGGTAATTGCCGTATCGACGCTGGTCGGACGCGGCGGCGGGGTCGTGCAACCCGCGATCAGCAGGACACCCAGCCAAGCCATCAAATGCTTCATCTGGAAATTCCTTTTTCCGAATGTGCGGCATCTTCGGTGCGACGCTCGCGTTTCACCACGCCGGGAATGAGGTGCAGGGTCTGATTGCGGTCGGCATAGCGCAACAGGACGGCGCCTTCGGTTATCGCCACTACCGTAGCGCCGCCATACTTTTCGCCCTGGATAACGGTATCGCCGCTGATTACTGCAACGCGTCGCGTCGGCGAAATCAGCACCGATTGCAGCTGCGGGCCGGGCGGCGGCGCCGACTCCTGGGCACTGGAATCGCCGGGTGCATTGGGCGGGCGGGTGGGATCCACCAGCGCGGCACGTTGCCCGGCTACCGAACCGGCAAAGCAAATCAAGCTGAAGACGAGAACGCGTTTCATACCACCAGCCAGGCCTGATCGAAGCTCAACGTGTACACCATGACCTTGAGCGTCGCCACCGGATACTGGCTGACCGACATCTCCGCACGGCCCCAGTAGAGCTGCGTCGACAAGCCTTCGAGCGCCGACAGGTAGGCGTACAGGTCAAGATAGTTGCCGGCAAGCGTTAACTCGATGCCGTGCCGGAACACGCGCCGTCCCGCCTGCCCCTGCGTCGCGGCCAGGTCGGTGACCGGCAACGTTTTCAGATCGACCAAGCGAAGCCGCTTTTCGCGCTGGAGCATCTCCTCCAGCACATCGCGCATGCGCTGCGGCGTGGTGAAGCGGCGCTGCTCCTCGGAAATCTGCCCGTCAAGCAATGCGATTTCCGCGCGCAGCGCGGCGGCGCGCTCGCGATTGCGCGTGTCCGGATCGCCATCGCGCGCGCGCGCCAGACGCTGAATTTCGCTCTGAATCGTGCGCAGTTCACCCTCGTTGTGGGTGATTTCCATTGTCAGGCGACGTTGTGAGTCGCGCAGCGGCTTGATCAGCAAGGCGTTGAAGACGTACACGAGAACCAGCGCGGTAGCCAGAAAAAGCATGACGCGCTCGCGCAGCGTAGCGTTGTCGATGCGCTCTGCGTACTGCTTGATCAGCGCCTTCACGGCCGCCCCGCTCTTGCGGCAGGCTTGCCCGGGTCTGCGAGCCGAAGTGGAGCCGACAAATCGAACTCGACGAAGCGCGCCGGTCCCTCGACCTCGCCCGCCGTGCCGCCCTGCCGAGCGTTCGATTCATCCCTGGCGACGAGCCTGAGCTCGGTCACCAGCCGCCCGCGCATCACATCGTCCTTGTTCAGCGACTTGAGATATTCGGGCACCAGCTCCGGGTGCAGCACCCGGCCGCGGATGTTGAGGACGTTGCCGTTGTCGGCAACGCTGAATCCCGTCAGCCATACCCCGCGCATCGGGTGCCGCGCGAACGCTTCGAAGTAGCGCGAGAAGCCGGTGGTATTGCCGAGATCTCCGCCCTGCAAAACATCGAGCATGCCGCGGCGTGACCTGACATCGGCTTCCAGCCGCGTCACTTCTGCCTCCAGCAGCTTGCTGCGCCCCTGGGTGCCCAGCGCAATGAATTGTTCGCGCTGGCTGGTCAGCTGGCCGCCGTAGTCCGCGGCAAGGTTCTCAAGGTTTCGCGACTGCACGAGCGCGTAAACGTAAAACACCACCAAACCCAGCGCGATCAATCCCAGGCTCTGCAGCATCGTGCGCGTGGAGAAATACTTCTCCTGACGCATGAACAGCGGGTTGAAGAGATTGATCTGCTGGCTCACGGCGGATCCCTACAGCGCCTTCGACTCTTGCCGCAGCGCGGCGCCGATCAGATGAAAGAACCGCCATTCTTCCTGCGGCTCGAGCTCGGCGCGGGCGCCGAAGTCGATGGCCGCCGAGAGGCGCGCTCGCTCCACCGGCATGTCCAGATTGCGCGCCAGGAACTCGGCAAGCCCGGTCTCTTCGGAATCGGGTGCGAGCATCAATTTCGATACCGGCACGTATGCGTACTGCCGATCGAAATGGTCGAACGTACGCTGCAGTTCCAGCAGCACGCGCTGGAGCTGCTCTTCACGCGCCGCGCCGGACACCAACGTGATGTTCTGCATCCCCACGTCGATGCGTCTTGCGAGCATCAACTCGCGGCGAAAATTTATCGTCAGCAATCCTTCGCTTTGCCCCATATAAAGCATGGCCAGACCGCGATCGTCGCGCTCGAAAAGGGCGGCGATGTTGCGCTGCGACGTCTCCTGGATATCGATGACCGAAAGCGGAATGCGGGCGCTCTCGAAGCGGCCGATGCAGGACTGGATGAGGTCGTTGCGCGCGGTCACCGCGTACATGGATTGCGCGCGTTCGCTTCCAGCAGGGTTCGGCGGCACGGCAAGCACGTCGACGGTGGCGTCATTGACGTGGTAGTCGAGCAGATCTTTGATGCGCCAGCGGATGGCGGTCTTCAATTCCGCCTGCGGCACGTTGGGTGCCTCGACCAGCAAAACCTGATACTCGCCGGGCGCGAGAAGCGTGGAGCACTGGTAACGGCCGAGATCGCGCTCGCGTGCCGCTTGCTGCGCGCCTTCGAAACCCCCTTCAAAAACTTGGGTGCCGCAAACGTCGACGCTGGCGGAACCGCCGACCACGTAGTGGCCGTGCACGAAGCTCAACTCGCCCGGTTGCAGGCTCACCGCAAGCCATCCGGGTTCGCGCGTCTGGCGCTTAAATGGCCACTTCATTCCGAGCATTGCCCCCAATTCCCTGATTTAACTTCAAATTAAATCAATAACCGATTGTTGTCAATGGGATTTCTGTAAAAGTCCCATATTGCTCCTAATCCGATTTCCCTGCATTTACCTCGCAACCGTGAGCTGCAGTTGGCGCTCAACGTAGGTGGCCCCAGTACCGCTCGAGCAGGGCGTGGCATTGCAGCCTGTTGAAACAATGCGGTAGGTCGATATTGAAGTGCCGGCTTCGGTCTCAGGCCCGTATTGGGTGCAGGTCACTTCGGCGTAAAAGCCGGTCAGGTTGACGGGCAGAGGGATGGTGGTTGTCCCCCCTGGGCAGGTCGCGTTGCGGAGCACCCGGTACGCCCCCCAGTCCAGTCCCGCCCTCGCCGCCTGATACGCACGCGCCCCCTGCTCGTCCATGATCCCGCTGGCCACCTGCACGTTCGACACGGACAGGAGGTAAGCGCCGATCGCGGCGAGCGACACGATCAGGAACACCGCCAGGATCAGTGCAAAGCCGCGCGTGCGGCGAGGTGTGGATCTCATGGCGCGTTATTCACATGAACTGCGTAATACAGGCTTACGGTCTCCGCGCTGCCGCCGCCGAACAGCAACCGCTGCAGCTGCAGGCGCAGCGTAAGCAGGCCGAGCTGGGCCGACACGCTCGGCGTGTACTCGAACTCACAGGCAATCACGTTTTCTGCGATCAAAGCCGGCGTCCCGACGAAGCTCGTGGGCTGCGCAGCCGATAGGGCGTAGCCACTGTGCCGGTAGATCCGGCGGCCGGCGAGGTCACACTCGTAGGTGACCGGTCCGGAAATCACGAAGAACCGCTTTCCCGGCGAGTCGTGCAGAGCACGAACAAAGGTTGTCGGCGCGAAACTTATGCGGTCGCGATCGGCTTCCGAGGTATCGACTGCGGCGATGATGACTCGGTTGAGCGTGGCCGCGGTCTGGTAGGCATTCTGGTCCGTAAAACCGTAGTTGTTGAGAACCAGCTGGTCGCTTCCAGGTACTACAGCGCCAGGAAGCTTGCCGAGGGTCTTGAAGCAACTGTCCCCCGCGGGCAGGTCGAATGACAGCTGGTCATTGTCGGGGGCAACCAGCGACGTATCGTCGTTGGGGCAATTTGTGCCACCGGCCAGACCGCCGCCGCCCGCGCGGTAGCGGCCTGCGGTGCGTACGGCGATGAACTCCACGAACCTGGAGGTGCCTGCAGTCGCTGTGCGCACGCTATTGGGCAACGCGAGCTGGACGTCGCGGCCCACGCGTTGGAGCGCGTTGTCGGCAATGTCAGTGAGCTCGGCGCGCAACGCGAGATCTGTCCCCTGACGAAGCGGCGTGAGGAAGAACGCAACCGCGGCGACGATGATGCCGACGATGACAATCGCCAGTACCAGCTCGATCAGGGTCACTCCGCGTTCAGGGCGAATTAGGCGCATAGCGCAGGCGGTAGCCTTGGAGTACGACTTGGGTGGTAGCGGGCCCTGTCACAGTTACGGTAATCCGCAGGGCCTCGTCAGCGGGGATCGCGGCCGGGAAGTCGCCACCGGCCGCTACGATCTGCACCTGGGCGGAATATCCCGTGAGCCCGGTGATGGGCGTGTTGGTGATGTCCTGGATACTCCCCGACATGCTGAAGCCGTGATAGTCACTCACATTGTCGAAACGGGGATCTGCATACCTGGTCTCGCCGGCCTCTGGTCCAATGGTTCCTGACTCGCGCTGCGCAGCAGACGAACAGCCGAGCGGGCTCGTTTCCGTAAAGACCAGTGGATCGTCTGGGTCGCAAAACGTAAACGGCCTGAGCTGGATTTCTTCCATCAGTGAGGTGGCGATCGCCACCGCCTGCTTGCGCACCAACGGGTCCACGCTTGCGCGCGTGACCTGGTTGTACAGAACAGCCAGCCCCGCGATGCCGATTCCCAGCACGACGATGAAAATCACCGTTTCTATGAGGGACAACCCGTGCTGGCGGCTACTGCACATAACCGCCTTCCGCGTTTACGGTTACTGTCTTGCCTGACACGGTCACGACCGCCGCCGCGCTTGGTTGCCCCAGGCCGTTGAAGCTGAATGGATTGGGCGCTGCGCTCAACGATACCCCGGTCGGCCCATTGAGGACGAAAGGCTGGTCGGTGGCGAGGTCCCTGACCGCGGTCCCGGTTATTGCGCAGCTGGCATTGCCGTAGAACAGGCTTAATTGCGCCCCCGACACAGACACGAAAACGCAGCGCCTTTGCGCAACCGCGGTGCGCTGCGCATAGCGCACGCCGCTACGCACCTGTTCGTGAAACCAGGACGCGTCGATTTCGCGAAAATTGATCTGCGGAATCGCGATTGCGGCAAGGATGGTGGCGATCACAATGACGATCACCAGTTCGGCCAGAGTGAACCCTCGGGCGCGGATTCTCATTGCCCAGAACCAGGCCTGTTCTGCGCAAGCAAATCCACCACCAACGCCCTTTC
>JBDTMD010000028.1:0-9890 GCA_039934435.1 Burkholderiales bacterium | reverse complement strand
ACAGCAGGTCGAGGTCGACATCCGCGATGATGATCTGCTCGGTGTTCGCCACGCCTTCGGCGGCGATGCCATCGCGCGAAAACGGATAGTCCGAAGGCGTGAGGATGCTCGCCTGGCCGTAATGCAGACCGAGGCCCTCCACCGGCAGTGAGCCGACCGTGCTGGCCATCACAACGTATACCTGGTTCTCGATTGCGCGGGCGTGGCAGCAATAGCGCACGCGCCAGAAGCCCTGGCGGTCGTCCGTGCTCGAGGGCACGAACAGGATGTCCGCCCCCGCATCGCAGACCATGCGCGCGAGTTCCGGAAACTCGACGTCGTAGCACACCAGGATGGCGATGTCGCCGAATTCGGTTTCAAACAGATTCAGGCGCTCGCCCGGAGTGGTCTGCCAGTGATCGCGTTCCCAGCGTGTGCGGTGCGTCTTGTCCTGCACGTGCACTTCGCCGCGCGGCGTGAACAGGTAGGCCGTGTTGAACAATTTGCCGTCGCGGATCGTGGGATGGCTGCCGCCGATGAGGTAGTAACCGTGATTGGCGGCGTGCTCGCGCATCAGCGCCTCGTACCGCGCCGTGAACTGGTCCAGGGCGCGCACCGCGGTACGCACGTCCTGACGCGGCAGCGCAGACAGCAACTGGGTCGTAAAGATTTCCGGCAGCAGCACGAAATGCGGCCGGTAATCCGCCGCGGCGCCGAGCACGAACCCGACCTGGCGTTCGAACTCGTCCCAGCCGGAAATCGGACGAAGCATGTACTGGATGGAGGCGATGCGTGCTTTCATAGGATCGGGCCTTCGGGGATAGCGGTGGGCCGGTCGGCACGATAGCGCTCGTTCAACCAGACGATGATAGTGGCGTGGCCGCAGGATTCGGTGTCGGACGGCATGTAGTCGCGCACCACGCCACACCAGTGAAATCCTTCGCGCAGCTGGAACAGCAGAACGGGGTCCTGCAGATCACCCCAGATCACGCGTGTTGCGTACTCCTCGGGTGGCATTTTCCCGGCAACCTTTTCGTAACTGGGCATGCGGCCGCAGGCCATGATGCGCCGCAGGTTCATCGCCCGGCAGATCCTGCGACGGGCCTGGTACAGCGCCTTGCCGATTCCCTGGCGCCGGGATTCCGGATCCGAAAATACCTCGGCGCCATACAGCGTGCGCCCGCTCGGATCGTGCGTCGTGAAGAAGCCCGCGCCCGTCACCTCCTTATAGCTGTGACTGGTGCCGTAGGTGTCCCACTTGACGATCAGCGAGCTCGCGGCGCCGACCACACTCTCGCCGATGCACGCGACCAGCTGGCCTTGCGGGAATATTCGCAGTTGGCTTTCGAGCTGCTCGATGCGCCAACCGCCGATGCCGGGGTAAACACTGTCCTGGATCTGCTTGACGCGAACCAGATCGTCCGCCTGCATGTGCCGAACACGAGGGACTTGGCGCATGGGGCGGATTCTAGGGCAGCAACGACTCAGGCGCGCAGCGTAGCGCGGGCAACAAGGCCGGCGGCAACGCCGACCAGCGCCGCCACAAGGAAAAGCCTGGCGACCGGACCGTTCTCGAGCATCAACCCGCCTGAGGCGAGCCCGAGGCCGACGCCCGCGAGCAGCGCGGTTGCCGACCACGTGAAGCCTTCGGTGGCGTTTTCCGTACGCACCGACTTGGCGACCAGGGTCGCCTGGATGATTAGCGTCGGGGTCATGGCAACGCCCGCCACCACGCACCAGAGCGCGAACGCGAGCGGATGCGACACGAGGGCAAGCGGCGCGATGCCGACTCCCATCAAGGCAAGCGAATACGAGAACTGGCGGTCGAGCGGCATATGCCAATGGCGCGTACCGTAGGCGAGCGCGCCCGCGGCGCTGCCAATGCTCATGACGCCGAGCAGTACTCCTGCCAGGGCAGGGTGAGCCGACTCTGCGGCATACGCTGTGACGCCGATTTCCACCAGGCCGAATACCGAGGCGTAACCGCACACAAGGACCAGCAGGGCCGCAAATCGTGGTTCGGCGAGCGGGACCAGGAACGCGCCCGAGAACTGGGTTTCCCGTTTCCAACTCAGGAGCGCGCGCGTGCGCATGAACTGCAGCGAGCCGATGAGCCCGCAAATTGCGGCCGCGACAACCGCCGCGGCCGGCGAGACCAGCGCAACCAACAGGGCCACGAGCAACGAGCCCGCAATGAACACCAGCTCCACCATCAGGGCGTCGAGCGAGAGCGCCGCAATCAGCAGCGCGTCATCGCCCAGCTTCTGGCGCAGCCACGCTCGCTGGCAGGCGGTGACGGGCGGGAAGCTTACGCCGGCCAGCGCAGCGATTAGCAGGCGCAATGGTGCCGGCGCGCGGGTCTCAAGCGCAGCAACCAGGGCGAGCAGCGCAGCCGGGTACAGCAGCGCGCAGGCGGCGAGTACGCGGCGCGGCCCAGCCGGTCGATCATGCGGCCAAGCAACGGCGCCGCTGCTGCGAGACCGGCGACATAGGTCGCACCCGTCACGCCAGCCTGCGCATAGGAGCCCTCGGTGCTTTGAACAAGCAGCAGAATCGCCAATCCAGCAATACCGATCGGAATGCGACCGACGAACGAGCTGACGAATGCCTGCGGGACGTCCGGCAGCGCCAGCAATCTGGCGTACCGCGCGAAGGAGATCATGGGAGTGCCATCGGAAGGTCGCGATTCTGCCACGCAGGAAGATTATGCTGCGTCGCAGCATTTCTCTAAGTTGCTCTTGTTCCACGTGGAACAGCGCGATTCTGGCGCGGCCAACCTAGTTTCACGTGGAACAATCACGTATCATGCGGCCTCTCCCGAAGCAGGTCCGCATGCAGTTTCCGAGTGAATTCGACGTAATCGTGGTGGGCGGCGGACACGCCGGTACAGAAGCGGCACTAGCCGCTTCGCGCATGGGCTGCCACACCCTCCTTCTCACCCATAGCATCGAAACACTGGGCCAGATGTCGTGCAACCCGTCGATCGGCGGTATCGGCAAAGGACACCTGGTGAGGGAAGTCGACGCTCTCGGCGGTGCGATGGCCCTTGCCACCGACGAAGCAGGTATTCAGTTCCGCACGTTGAATCGTTCCAAGGGCCCCGCGGTGCGTGCGACGCGCGCGCAGGCCGACCGGGTCCTCTATCGGCGCGCGATCCGATCGCGGCTCGAGAACCAGCCCAACCTGACGTTGTTCCAGCAGGCGGTGGACGACATCGTGCTCGAGGGCGATCGTGCCGTGGGCGTCGTGACACAGCTCGGAATCCGGTTTCGAAGTCGTACAGTGGTGCTGACTGCGGGGACGTTTCTCTCGGGACGCGTCCACGTCGGCCTGAAGAACTACGAGGCTGGACGCGCCGGAGACCCTGCCGCGGTTACGCTGGCTGCGAGATTGCGCGAGATGCAACTTCCGGCGGGACGATTGAAAACCGGCACGCCGCCGCGTCTGGACGGACGGACGATTGATTTTTCCGCCTTGGCGCAGCAGCCCGGAGATAGCCCCGAGCCCGTGTTTTCGTTTCTGGGAAGCCGGGAACTACACCCGCGGCAACTGCCCTGCTGGGTCGCACATACGAACGAGCATACCCATGCACTGATCAGAGACGGATTGGATCGCTCGCCGATGTATACGGGAGTGATCCAGGGCGTCGGCCCGCGTTATTGCCCTTCGATCGAGGACAAGATCCATCGCTTCGCCGATAAGACGAGCCATCAGATCTTCCTTGAACCCGAGGGTCTCGAGACCCACGAGATTTACCCGAACGGCATCTCGACCAGCTTGCCCTTCGATGTGCAGCTCGCGTTGGTGCGGTCGATTCCCGGGCTGGAGCACGCGCACATCCTGCGCCCGGGGTACGCCATCGAGTACGACTACTTCGATCCGCGCAGCCTGAAGGCTTCACTCGAGACCAAGTCGGTCGCGGGCCTGTTCTTCGCCGGCCAGATCAACGGCACCACGGGTTACGAGGAGGCGGCCGCGCAAGGTTTGTTGGCTGGCATCAACGCGGCGCTCCAGGTGCGCGGCGAAGCCTCTTGGTGTCCGCGCCGCGACGAAGCGTACCTGGGCGTGCTGGTGGACGATCTCGTCACGCGCGGTGTGTCGGAGCCCTACCGCATGTTTACCAGCCGAGCCGAATATCGCTTGATGCTGCGCGAGGACAACGCGGACCTGCGTCTCACCGCCACCGGACGCAAGCTCGGAGTCGTCGACGAACGCCGCTGGAACGCGTTCTCGCGCAAGCGTGATGCGATTGCAAGCGAGCAGGAGCGTCTCGAGAATTTGTGGGTAAGCCCCCGTAACGTTCCCGAGGCGGATGCGGTGCGAGTCCTTGGGCAGCCGTTAGAGCGCGAATACTCAATGGCGTCTCTGCTGCGCCGGCCAAATGTAAGTTATCGCTCACTTTTTACTCTGCCCAATGCAGGTGATGGTATTGAAGACGAAACTGCCGCCGAACAGGTCGAGATCGAGGCCAAGTACCGGGGCTACGTAGAACGCCAGAGAGACGAGGTGCAGCGCCGCGCGCAGCAGGAAGACCAGCGCCTTCCCAGTGATCTGGATTACGGCACGGTGCGGGGGTTGTCGAAGGAAGCGCAACAGATGCTGCAGCGCCACTTGCCCGAAACCGTGGGTCAGGCGGCGCGCATCTCGGGCGTCACACCGGCGGCGATCGCGCTGCTCCTTGTGCATCTGAAGCGTCTCGCGGCAACACAGAAAGTAAATGCATGACGCCGCTCGCCGCGCTACGCCGCGGACTGGCCGAGCTCGGTCTGCCGCTGGCCGAGGCGGCGCAGGAAAGACTCATCGCCTATCTCGAACTGCTGGCCAAGTGGAACAAGACCTACAACCTGACCGCGATCCGCGACCCCATGCAGATGATCAGTCACCACCTGCTCGATTCGCTGGCGGTGCTGCCGCACCTTCCGGCCGGGGCGCTTGCCGATGTCGGCTCGGGCGCCGGCCTGCCTGGCATTCCCCTTGCCATTGCCGAGCCTGCACGCCGCGTGACGCTGAACGACGCCAACCATAAAAAGGCCGCGTTTCTGCAGCAGGCGGTCATCGAGCTGCAATTGACCAATGCTGAAGTGCACACCGGCCGTGCTGAAGCCTGGCGACCCGCAGAACTATTTGCCTGTGTGGTCGTGCGCGGCTTCGCCGAGCTGGCGCAGTTTTTCGCCAGCTGCCGCCACCTCGTGCGCGGAGACGGCGTGCTTGCCGCCATGAAGGGCGTGTATCCACACGATGAGTTGGAACGCTTGCCCCGAGGCGCCGATTGTCATGATGTCCGGCGACTGCAGGTGCCGCTCCTTGACGCGGAACGCCATCTCGTTCTGTGCCGCTGCGCGCCATGAGCGAAACGCGCATCGTCGCGGTAGTCAATCAGAAAGGCGGCGTCGGCAAGACGACGACGAGCGTGAACCTGGCCGCCGCACTGGCGCGCGCCGGGCGCCGTACCCTGCTGGTGGATCTCGATCCGCAGGGCAACGCCACCATGGGCAGCGGCGTCGACAAGCGCACTGCCGCGCGAACCGTGTATCACGTGCTGCTGGGATTGGGCGAGATCGCCAAGATACGCGTGCGCTCGGAACAGGGCGGCTACGATCTGCTGCCGGCGAATCGCGATCTGGCCGGCGCCGAAGTCGAGCTGGTGGAACTGAGCAATCGCGAAGGCCGGCTCAAGGCCGCGCTCGAAGGCGTGCAGGCAGACTACGAGTACGTGTTCATCGACTGCCCGCCTTCGCTGTCGCTGCTGACGCTCAATGGACTGGTGGCGGCGCAGTCCGTGCTGATACCGATGCAATGCGAGTACTACGCTCTCGAGGGACTCTCCGACCTCGTCGGCACGGTAAAGCGCGTGCGCGCCAATCTGAATCCGCAATTGGAGATCACCGGCCTGGTGCGCACTATGTACGACGCGCGCAATACGCTGGCGCAGCAGGTTTCGGCGCAGCTGGAAACGCATTTCGGCGACAAGGTTTATCGCAATATCGTGCCGCGTAATGTGCGTCTGGCCGAGGCGCCGAGCTACGGCATTCCGGCAGTTGTCTGGGATCCCGAGTCCAAAGGCGCGCAGGCCTACCTGGCGCTCGCCGAGGAAATGCTCGAGCGCGAGCGCGTGGGCGTGCCGGCGGCGGCGGTATGAGCGCGATGCGGCGAGCAACATGAACCAAAAGCGCAAAGGGCTGGGGCGCGGGCTCGAGGCGCTGCTCGGCGGCGACGAAGCGCCCCGGGACACGCTGACCCAGCTCCCCGTGGGCCGCATCCGGCCCGGTCGCTACCAGCCGCGTACGCGCATGGACCAGGAAGCGCTGGCCGAGCTGGCGTCCTCGATCAAGTCGCAGGGCCTGATGCAGCCGGTGCTGGTGCGCCCCGTTGACCGAGAGCGCTACGAGCTGATTGCAGGCGAGCGGCGCTGGCGCGCAGCACAAATGGCCGGGCTGCAGGAGATCCCCGCATTAGTGCGCGAGGTCGCCGACGAATCGGCTCTCGCCATGTCGCTGATCGAAAATATCCAGCGCGAAAACCTCAACCCGATGGAGGAGGCGGCAGGCCTGCAGCGACTGGTGGACGAATTCCGCATGACCCACGAGCAGGCGGCCGACGCCGTCGGCCGCTCGCGTAGTGCCACCACCAACCTTTTGCGCCTGCTGCGGCTTGCAAAGCCCGTGCAGGGCATGGTGATGGAAGGCGTGCTCGAAATGGGCCACGCCCGCGCGCTGCTGTCGCTGGATGGCGCACGGCAGATCGAGGCCGCGAACCGCGTTGCCGCCCGCGGGCTCTCGGTACGGGAAGCCGAGGCCCTGGTCGGCAACATGCAGCGTGGACAGGGAACGCGTCGTGCGCGCAGCACCGACCGCGACCTCGCACGCCTGGAAGAGGAAGTGTCGGGTCGACTTGGCACCACGGTCGAAATCCGTGCCGGGCGCAAGGGACGCGGCAAGCTCGTCGTGCACTACTCGACTCTCGACCATCTCGACCAGCTGCTGAAGAAATTGCGATGATTCAAGTGCTGTGCTGCAGCGCAATGCGTTGACCATCCTTGGTGCACAACGATAAAATTGCGCCGCTTTGCAGGAAACACGGCGCATGAATATCAGCCTGGGCGTCCTGCGTAAGCCGATCCGCACGGTCTTGCGTTGGCAACTGGGCGCCACCGCAGTATTGGCGCTGGCAGGAGGAATCGCGGCCGGCACCGATGGCGCGCTGTCAGCGGCTTTGGGGGGCGCGGTGAGTGTCATTGCCGGTGGCGTGGCCGCGGTAGTGGCATCGAGGGGAAGGGCGCGGTCGGCAGGGGAGGTCCTGATCGGCGCGTTGCTGGCCGAAGGCATCAAGATCGGCCTCATCGTGCTCCTGCTTTGGCTGGTGCTGGCGACGTACGCCAAAGTCGTCGTGCCGGCATTCATCGGCTCGTGCGTGATGACGGCCTTGATTTTTGCGATGGCGTTTTTTGTGCGCGACTACGATTGAAAATGGCTTCCAGCGAAAACTTCAACGCGACGGATTACATCCAGCACCACCTCAGCTTCTTCCGGGCACCGGTCGGCGAAGGCGGGTTCTGGACGCTCAACGTCGATACGGTGGTCACCTCGGTGCTGCTCGGCGTGCTCGGCCTCGGCCTGATATGGTGGGTAGTGCGAGGCGCCACCGCCGGCGTGCCCAACCGCCGCCAGGCCTTTGTCGAGTTGTTGATCGAGTTCGTCGACGAGCAGGTCAAGGGGCTGTTCCAGCACGGCGATCGCCACAAGTTCATCGCGCCCACGGCGCTCACCGTATTCGTCTGGGTGACGCTGATGAATGCCATGGACTGGCTGCCGGTGGACGTGGTGAGCGGCGCGCTGAAGTTCATGGGTTTTCACGAATGGCGCCCGGTGCCGACCGCCGACGTCAACGCCACCTTCGCCTTGTCGATTTCAGTGCTGCTGCTGTCGATCTATTTCGCCATCGCCTCCAAGGGCCTGGGCGGGTGGATCCGCGAGCTGTTCTACGCGCCGTTCGGCAAGCACCCGCTGCTGTGGCCGGCCAATTTCCTCTTCAACATGGTCGAGTACGTATCGAAGACGCTGTCGCACTCGCTGCGGCTGTTCGGCAACATCTACGCCGGCGAGATACTTTTCTTCCTGCTGTGGCTATGGGCCGCCACCGGCCTGGTCGGCACCATCTTCGGCTTCGTGCTCGGACTGGGGTGGGCCATCTTCCACATTCTCATCGTGCTGCTGCAAGCCTACATCTTCATGATGCTGACGGTCGTCTACATCGCCATGGCACAAGAGCATCACTGAATTCGCACTGTCAAACCAAGTTCGCCCGTGAAAGGAAATTAAAATGGAAAAGCTACAGTTGCTTGCAATGGTTCAGGCCTATACCGGAATCGGCATCGGGCTGATGGTGGGCCTCGGCGCCGCCGGTGCCTGCATCGGCGTGGGCATCATGTGCAGCCGGTTCCTCGAGGCCGCCGCGCGCCAGCCCGAACTCACCAACTCGCTGCAGGGCAAGGTGTTCCTGCTGCTCGGCCTGATCGACGCCTCGTTCATCATCGGCCTGGGCATCGCCATGTTCTTCGCCTTCGCCAGCCCGCTGGCGACGCCGTTCCGCTAGCCGCCGGCGCCGCGGCCGCTTCGTCGCCGAGGGGGATCGTATGAGCTTCAACCTAACGCTGATCGCACAGATGCTCGCCTTCGCGGCGTTCATCCTGTTTACGGTCAAGGTCGTCTGGCCGCACATGCTGCGCGCCATCGAGTCGCGGCAGAAGAATATTGCCGACGGTCTGGCGGCCGCCGAGCAGGGGCACAAGTCCCTGGAGAGCGCGAAGCAGCGCGCGGAGGAGGCGATCGAGCAGGCGCGCGGCCGCTCGGCCGAGATCCTGGGCCAGGCGGAGAAGCGCGCCGCGCAGATGGTCGAGGAAGCCAAGCACGCCGCGCAGCAGGAAAGCGAACGTGAGAAGGCGGCCGCCAAAGCGGAGATCGAGCAGGAAGCCGCGCGTGCCCGCGAGCAGTTGCGAGACCAGGTTGCCGCGCTTGCGGTGGCCGGTGCGGAGAAGATCCTGCGCCGCGAGGTGGACGCCAAGGCGCACGCCGAGCTGCTCGAATCAATCAAGAGGCAGCTCTAGCCGATGGCCGAGCCCAGCACTATCGCGCGACCCTATGCCGAAGCGGTGTTCGCGCTTGCCGACGCCGCGGGCAAGCTCGCCGACTGGTCGACGGTGCTGGCGGATCTGTCAGCGGTGGCCGCGGATGCGCGAGTACGCGCCGCCGTGGGCGACCCCAACCTGTCCGCGCCGCAGGCGGCGGGGATCATCATCGCGATTCTGGCCGGCAAGCTACCCGGCGACGCAGAGAACCTGGTGCGCGTTCTGGCGGAGAACGGCCGCCTCGATGTCCTGCAGGAGATCCGCGCGCAGTATGAAACCTTAAAGAACGAGCGCGAAGGCGTGATGGAGGCCGAGGTGGTTTCGGCGTTCGAAATGACCGAGGCGCAGCTTGCGGACCTGGTGTCGCGATTGGAGAAAAAGACCGGGCGCAAGGTGAGGGCGCGCGTCAGCGTCGACAAGGAGCTGATCGGTGGTGTGAAAGTCGTGCTCGGCGACAGGGTTATCGATGGCACCGCGCGCGCCCAGCTCGGCGCGCTCGAGGCGGCTTTGAAAGCGTAAGAGAGCGGGAGACCCGTCTCCCGTCCCTATAGGAGCAGTCATGCAACTGAACCCGTCCGAAATTTCGGAACTGATCAAGAGCCGCATCCAGAACCTGGATACGAGCGCGCAGATGCGCACGCAGGGCACCGTGGTGTCGGTGACCGACGGCATCTGCCGCATCCACGGCCTGTCGGATGTCATGCAAGGCGAAATGCTCGAGTTTCCCAAGAGCACCTTCGGCCTGGCGCTGAACCTCGAGCGCGACTCGGTCGGCTCGGTGATCCTG
>JBDTMD010000027.1:0-9930 GCA_039934435.1 Burkholderiales bacterium | reverse complement strand
CGGTGGGCTCGAATTACGCCCTGTTTTTCGAGCGCGGCGGCGGCGTGCCGCCGCCGCGCGTGCTGGCTTCGCTCGCGCTGGCCAACGCCACGACCGTGATCGGCTTCGGCGTGCTCGCTACTTCCAGCGTGCCGGTGCTGCGCGCCATTGGCGCCACGGTCGCGCTCGGCACTCTGCTGGCGCTGGTGTTCGCTGCCCTGCTCTCGCGGCCGCGCGGCGATGGTCGATAATCCCGCCATGGCCCAGCCGCAGGTTGCCGCGCCGTGGCGGCCCACGCTCTTCGTGCGCGGTTCCGCCGTCGTCCACGCCGCCGCTCTTGCGGGCGCCGCCGCCGTTCCGGAAATCTGGCCCTGGGCGCTGGGCGCCATTGCCGCCAACCAGGCGGCGATCATGGCCGGCGTGCTGTTGCCGCGCAGCCGCCTGCTCGGCCCGAACTGGACGCGCCTGCCGGCAAGCGCGGCAGCGCGCGGCGAAGTCGCGCTGTCGCTGGACGACGGACCCGATCCGGAGGTCACGCCGCGCGTGCTCGAGCAGCTCGCGCAGCGCGGCGCGCGGGCGACGTTCTTCTGCATCGGCGAGTGCGCCGCGCGCTATCCGGGGCTGGTGCGCGCCATTGCCGCCGCCGGGCACGCGGTCGAGAATCACTCCTTGCGCCATCGCCACAATTTCGCCTTCCTCGGGCCGAGGCGTTACCTGCAGGAGATCGGCGCCGCGCAGGCCGCGCTCGCGGCGCTGACCGGCGTCGCGCCGCGCTTCTTCCGCGCCCCCGCCGGCCTGCGCAACCCGTTCCTCGACTACGCGCTGACGCGCCTCGGCCTGCAGCTGGTGAGCTGGACGCGCCGCGGCTACGACACGCGCAACGCGGACGCCGGGGATGTCCTTGCGCGCCTGAAGCGCGGTCTGGCGCCGGGCGACATCCTGCTGCTGCACGACGGTCATGCCAGGCGCACCGCGCACGGCACGCCGGTGGTGATCGAGGTGCTGCCGCGACTGCTCGACGCGCTGGAGGGCGCCGGAGTGCGACCGGTCACGCTGCGCGCGGCGCTCGTTTGAGCGCCGCCGCGCCTGCCGCAACCATCGTGATTCCCGTGCGCCCGCTGCAATTGTCGAGCTTCACTCTCACTACCTGCCTTGGCCGCGGCGTGGCGTCGACGCGCGACGCGCTGCAGCGCCGCGCAAGCGGCCTTGCCCGGCAGCAGTTCGACGCCACGGAGCTCGACACCTGCATCGGCGAGGTGGCGGGCGTGGACGAGGTGCGGCTGCCGCCCGCACTCGCCGCATGGGACTGCCGCAACAACCGGCTCGCCGAGGCCGGGCTCACGCAGGACGGGTTTGTCGACGCCGTGCGCGCCGCCGCGGCGCGCTACGGCGCGGCGCGCATCGGCCTGTTTCTCGGCACCAGTACCTCGGGCATCCTGCAGACGGAAACCGCCTATCGGCGCCGCGATCCCGCGAGCGGCGCGCTGCCCGCGGACTTCGACTACGCGCGCACGCACAATACCTACTCGGTTAGCGGCTACTTGCGCGCGCGGCTCGGATTGGCCGGGCCGGCGTGGACGGTATCGACTGCCTGCTCGTCCAGCGCCAAGGTGTTCGGCGCGGCCGCGCGCATGATCGACGCCGGCCTGGTCGACGCCGCCGTGGTCGGCGGCGTCGACAGCCTGTGCCTGACCACGCTGTACGGTTTCAATTCGCTCGAACTGCTCGCGCGCGAACCCTGCCGGCCCTGGGACGCGGCGCGCACCGGCCTGTCGATCGGTGAGGCCGCGGCGTTCGCGCTGCTCGAGCCGCTCGCGGCCGCGCCCGCGCCGGGCACGGTGGCGCTCTACGGCGCGGGCGAAACGAGCGACGCGCACCACATGTCCTCGCCGCACCCCGAGGGGCTGGGCGCTCGCCTTGCGATGCAGGCGGCGCTCGGCGCGGCAGGGCTGCGGCCCGCCGACATCGGCTACATCAACCTGCACGGCACCGCCACGCCGAGCAACGACGCCGCCGAAGACCGTGCGGTCGTCGACCTGTTCGGCAGCGACACGCCCTGCAGCTCGACCAAGGGCGCAACCGGCCACACGCTCGGCGCCGCCGGCGCCGTGGAGGCGCTGATCGCGGCGCTCGCCCTGCGCCACGGCTTCATCCCGGGCGGTGCGCATACCGCCGCGCCCGACCCGGCGCTCGGCGCGCACTATGTACTCGAGAGCCGCGAGCTGAAACTGCGCCACGTGCTCAGCAATTCCTTCGGCTTCGGCGGCACCAACTGCAGCCTGGTGCTGGGCCTGGCGTGAGCCGCCTCGCCGCCGCCATCGAGAGCGTGGCGCTGATCGGCCCGGGGCTGCCCGACTGGGCGGCGGCGTGCGCCGTGCTCTCGGGCGCGCGGCCCTACGCCCATGCGCCCACGACAGTGCCGGCGCCAGCGCTGCTGCCACCCAACGAACGCCGGCGCGCCGGGCTGGCGATAAAGATCGCGCTCGCGGTCGGCTCGGCCGCGCTTGCCGCAAGCACGCGCGACGCCTCGACCCTCGACACCGTCTTCACCTCTTCCTCCGCCGACGGCGACACCTGCCACGCGATCTGCGAGCAGCTGGCGGGCAGCGAGCGCCTCATTTCGCCGACCCGCTTCCACAATTCCGTGCACAACGCGCCCGCGGGCTACTGGAGCATCGCTACCCGTTGCATGGCGGCATCGACCAGCATTTGCGGCCATGACGCGAGCTTTGGCGCCGGCCTGCTCGAGGCCTGCGCATTCGTGCAGTCGCGCGCCGCGCCGGTGCTGCTGATCGCGTATGACGCGCCCTATCCCGAACCTTTGCTCAGCAAGCGCCCGGTGTCGGACGCGTTCGGCCTGGCGCTGGTGCTCGCGCCAATGGCGGGCGCCGGCGCGCTGGCGAGTCTCGAGCTGACGCTCGCCGGCGGCGCGCCCGATACGCTCGGCGATCGACGCCTGGAAGCGCTGCGCCGGAGCGTGCCGACGGCGCGCGCGCTGCCGCTGCTCGTGCTGCTCGCGCGCGGCACGCGCGGCACCGCCGCCATCGAATACCTGGACGGCCTGCATCTTGCCGCGACGGTCGCGCAATGCGCGTAGGCCGCGACTGGATCGCCGCGCACATCCCCCACCAGGGCGCCATGTGCCTGCTCGACGAGGTGATCGAATGGGATGCGCGGCACATCGTCTGCCGCGCCAGCAGCCACCGCGATCCCGGCAATCCGCTGCGCGTCGCGGGCGCCCTGCCCGCGGCCTGCGGCATCGAATACGGCGCGCAGGCGATGGCCGTGCACGGCGCGCTGCTCGACGCCCACGGCGCGCCGCTCGGGCGCGGCTTCCTGGCAAGCGTGCGCTCGGTGCGCCTGCGCGCCCTGCGCCTCGACGACGTCGCCGGTCCGCTGCAGGTGTCGGCGGCGCGGCTGGGGGGCGAAGACGATCACGTCCTCTACGAGTTCAGCATCGCCGGCGACGCCGGCGAGCTGGTCGGCGGTCGCGCCGCCGTCGTTCTCGACGCAACGGGCAAATGACGCCGCTGCGCGCGCTGGTCACCGGCGGCAGCGGCGGCATCGGCGCCGTCATCTGCCGCCGCCTCGCCGCCGACGGCCGCCACGTCGTCGTGCATGCGCATCGCAACCTCGAGGCGGCGCGCAACCTCGCGGCCGAGCTCACCGCGCAGGGCGGCAGCGCCGAGGCGCTCGCCTTCGACATCACCGATGCCGCGGCAGCGCGCACCGCCCTCGAGGCGCTGCTCGAGCGCGGGCCGATACAGATCCTGGTCAACAATGCCGGCATCCATGAGGACGCCGCCTTTCCCGGCATGAGCGCGGCGCAGTGGCACCGCGTCATCGACGTTTCGCTGCACGGCTTCTTCAACGTCACGCAACCGCTCGCGCTGCCGATGCTGCGCACGCGCTGGGGACGCGTGGTCAACATGGCCTCGGTAAGCGCGGTCGCCGGCAACCGCGGCCAGGTCAATTACGCGGCCGCCAAGGGCGCGCTGATCGCCGCGACGCGCGCCCTGGCGCTCGAGCTCGGCAAGCGCGGCGTCACCGTGAACGCGGTGGTACCGGGGTTGATCGATACGGCGATGAGCGCCGAATTTCCGCTCGAGCGCATCCGCGAGCTGGTGCCGCTGCAGCGCGCCGGCACCGCGGCCGAGGTCGCGGACCTGGTGGCGTTTCTCGCCTCGGAGCGCGCCGGCTACATCACCGGCCAGGCGATCCCGATCAACGGCGGGATGCTGTAACGCGGCGCGCCGCGAGCCACGGCAGGCGCGCGAGGAAGCCCAGCATCAGCCGCAGGTGCATCCAGCTGAGCAGCGCGTTGTCGCGCCCGTAGCGAAAGTGCGATACCCCGCCCTCCTCGGCGCGCAGGTAGCGCACCGGCGCCGGCAGGTTGAGCGGCGGCACGCCGCGCCAGGCGAGGCGCACCGCCGCTTCGGGATCGAAATCGAAGCGCCGCATCCAGCGCTGCGCGCGCATGGTGTCGAGCAGCGGCCGCACCGGGTAGACGCGAAAACCGAACAGCGAATCCTGGATGCCGCACCACAGCGTTTCCAGGTTGGCCCACCAGTTGGAGACGCGCCGCCCCTGGACGCGCAGCGCCGGCGCGCAGGCGTCGAACTGCGGCACGCCGAGCACCATCGCCGCGGGCGCGCGCAGCGAGGCCGCCATGAAATCGGCGATCGAAGCCGCCGGGTGCTGGCCGTCGGCGTCCATGGTGAGCACGTGGCTGAACCCTTCGGTCGCGGCCTGTTCCAGCGCGCACAGCACGGCGGCGCCCTTGCCGCGGTTGGCCTCGAGCGCCAGCACGCGCAGCCCGGGGTCGTCGCGCGCCATGCGCTCCAGGCCCGAGCGCGTGCCGTCGGTGCTGCCGTCCACCACCACCCAGACCGGAGACCACTCGGCGCGCGCCGCACGCACCGTTTCGTACACCAGCGGGCCGGGGTTGTAGCTCGGGATGACCACCAGGTGGCTGCGCGAGCGCGCCCGCGCGCTCACGCCGGCCGGGACTCCACCGCGGCGGGATACTGCAGCGACGGCTCGCGCCGCGCCAGCTCGCCCGCGTAGTACTGGTCCAGCTCGCGAACGAAGGCATGCAGGTCGCGCGGCGCGTCGAAGCGCCTGCCGAGGCGCACGCGGTAGCGCAGCGGCAACTGCGGCGGCCGCCGCGTCAGCGGCCAGCCCTTGCCGAGAAACGGGCTGTCGGCCTCGATGAACACCGACTGCACCGGAACGCCGGCCTGGCGCGCGATCAGGGCGATGGCGCCACGGAACCGATTCACTGGCGCATGCGTGGTGCGCGTGCCCTCGGGAAACAGCAGCAGCTGGCCGCCGCGGCGCAGCTCCTCGATCGAATCGCGCACCATGCCGATCGGCGGTTCGCTGCGGATATAGCCCGCGAGCCGCGCGCCAACGCTGAAGACCGCGCTGTCGGCCAGCGGCGCCTTCAGTACGCACGACGCCTGGGGCAGGCGCGACAGCAGCATCACCGCGTCGAGCAGCGACGGGTGATTGGGCGCCAGGATCATCGGCCCGGCACCCTGCAGCGCGTCCAGCGCGGCGATATCGACGCGACAGGCACCGACCGCGCGCAGCGCGGCCAGGTAGAAGCGAAAGCCGAGCGCGACGGCTCCGCGCCCGAAGGTACGGCCGGCCCGCTCGGGCAGCAGCACGCCCAGCGGCACCGCGATCAGGCTCCATGCGAGACTGCACAGGCCGAACAGCGCCAGGCCGTACCACAGCACGGCGTAGGCCCACACTGCGCGCAGAGACCGCAGGATCACGCGAACCTCACTCCGGCGCCTCGACCCGCTCGGTCGATGTGCCCAGCACCCAGGCGATGGCGACGCCCGCCGCGAAATAGGTTTCGCGCTTCACCAGCGGGCTCGCCTCGAAGGCTGCGCCGCGCAGGGTGTCGGCGCGCACGAACGCGCCCACCCAGGTGTCCTTGAAGCGCCGGCTGGCGGCGGCGAGAAACTGCAATCCGGCGTAGCCGCCGGGCGCCGCATAGGCCGGTCGCACCGCTGTCGCGAACTCCGGCGCCACGCCATAGAAGTACTCGTGCTGGCGCCGACTGCCGTAGACCGGGCCCGCAAGCAGGCCGAAGTTCCAGCCGGCCAACGCGCCGCGCCCCGGCAGGTCGAGGTTCAGGTTGGGCGTGGCGACCCAGCCGATGGCCTGCGGCGACGATTCGAGCGTGAGCGCGGCGCGCACCGGCAGGCGCAGGGTCAGCAGGTCGCGGCCCTCCCGTGACCGCCACAGGGCGAATTCGAGGCTCGGTCCGAGCTCGAGCGAGGGCCGCAGATCGGGCATCCCGGCGCGCGCGGCATTGCGCGTGCTGTCCACCGGCAGCGACGCCGACGCGCTGACGTTCAATTCCACGCGCTCCGAGTCGAACAGCTCGCCGCGGACGCCGCGCCGGTCGGCCTTGAGGATTTCGCCGCGGTAGACCACATAGGGCACGGGCAGCACGTAGCCGCGCCCCTGGTCCGAGCCGCGGTAGTCCGGCAGCGCGAAGGCGCCGATGCCCATGCCGAGCTCCCACCGCGGCCGCTCGTCGGCTGCCGCGCTCGCCGCGACGAGTGCGCACAAGACGCACAGGACGCACAGCGCCGGCCTCATGCGCGGACATCGGCGGTTTCGCGCACGCTGCCGCGCCGCCGGCGCCAGGCGCGCAACGCCGCGCGCGGGTCGGCAAGCGACAGGACGTAGTACAGGCTCTTGAACGCCAGCAGCGACGGGCCGATGGGCGAGCGCGAAAACACGTCGCCCGCCAGCAGCGACAGCAGCGCCTCCTTCATGCGCAGCAGGTTGCGCGGCGCCATCAGCAGTCCGCGCATGACCGGGCTGGTGACGCGGTAGATGAACCAGGAAAATTCGCGCGGGCCGCGGCGCACGCGCCGGTCAAAGCGCGCCAGCGCGCGCCGCGCCTCGGCCGGCCGGCGCAGGCAGGTCTCGATGGCCTCGGCGCCGTCGGCGGCGTTGGTCATGGCGAGCATCACGCCGGTGGAAAACACCGGGTCGATGAACGCGTAGGCGTCGCCCAGCAGGAGGTAGCCCGGACCATGCGTGCGGTCGCAGGCATAGGAATAGTTGCCGGTGGCCTCGGCGTCGGTCACGCGCTCGGCACCCTCGAGCCGCGCCGCAAGCTTCGGGCACAGCGCGATCGTGTCCATCAGGAAATCGTTGACGGGCTGCGCGCGTGACTTCATGTAATAGGGCCAGACCACGGCGCCGATGCTGGTGATGCCCTCGGTGAGCGGGATGAACCAGATCCAGCCGTGCTCAAACCAGAAGATGGTGATGTCGCCGGCGCACTGGCCCTCGTGGCGGCGCGCGCCGCGGAAATGCGCGTAGAGCGCGGCGCTGTTATGCCGCGCGTTGCGCCGCTTGGCGCCCAGCCGGTTGCCGAGAAAGGTGTCGCGGCCCGAGGCGTCGGCGACGAAACGCGCGCTCCAGCGCTCCTCGGCGCCGTCTGCGCGCTGCACCTGCAGCCGCGAGCTGCCATCGCCGGCGAATTCGACCGCGCGCACGCGGCAGCCCTCGAACGCCAGCGCGCCCTTGCGCTCGGCGTTGCGGAACAGGATTTCGTCGAACTGCGAGCGCTGCACCTGGTAGGCGTAGGGCAGCGACTTGTCCCAGGCGTCCGCGAACGCGAGGCGCGCGGGCTGCGCATGCGCCGGCGAGACCAGCTCGGCGCCCCATTTCTGCATGCCGATGGCGCGCACTTGCGCCGCCACGCCGAGGCGCTCGAACAGCGGCAGGTTGGCCGGCAGCAGAGATTCGCCGATGTGAAAGCGCGGGTGGCGGGATTTTTCGAACAGCGCGACGCGCAGGCCGCGCTCGGCGAGCAGCGCCGCCGCCGTCGCGCCCGCCGGGCCGCCGCCGATCACGGCGACGTCGCAATTCCGGGTTGCGGCGGTGGAGCCTTCGACCGACATGCCCTGATCCTCCGGCGCAGTCCGCGGCGCACCATGCGCCGGGCCTGCGGCATTCTACCGCGCGCGATCAGGGCTTCTTTTCGAGGTTGGCGGAGCGCACTTCGATATCGCCCTGCGCGCGCAGGCTGCCGACGTAGGCCTCGAACTGGCGCGCGCCGGCGAGCTGCTCGGCACGCGTGCGTTCCGCGGCCTTCTGCGCCTCAGTCTTCGGTTCGGGGTCGAGCTGCTTGACGACGCGGTACAGCATGTAGCCCTCGCCGCCGCGCGCGGCGCCGAAATAGGCAGGCAGCTTGTTGGCGTCGACGGCCAGTATCTGGCGCAGCGCCCCGGCCGGCACGCCCTGCGGGCTGCGGCGCGACACGCCCTTGGCGGCGCCCCAGCCCACGCCCGCGTCGCTGCCCTTGCGCAGTTCGGCGAGCTTGGCTTCGCCCGCCTGCTCCGCGAGGTGCGCTGCCTCCTGCGCGCGCAGCCGGCGCTCGACATCGGCGCGCACTTCGTCGAGCTTTTTCTGCGTCTCGGGTTGGTGCTCGATGACGCGCGCCGCCACCAGCACGTTGGGTGCGACCTCGACAGCGTCAGTGTTGCGATGCGCCTTGACGGCATCGGCGGCGAACAGCGCACCCTGCAGCTTCGGGTTGGCGAGTACGCCGGCCTCGGGCGTCGGCGCGCCGCGCTCGATCCAGCCGCTCGTCTGCAGCGCCAGCTTGAAGCGCTCGGCCGCGGGCTTCAGGCTGTCGGACTGTTCGTAGACCATGTTGGTGAAGGCTTCGGCGGCCTCGGCAAAGCGCCGCACGCCCTGCTGACGCGCCAGGTCCGTGGCCAGCTCGGCGCGCACCTCGGCGAACGGCCGCACCGTGGCCGGCCGCACGCCGGTGAGGCGGATCACGTGCCAGCCGAAATCGCTTTTCACCGGGTCGCTGATCTCGCCGTCCTTCATCCGGAAAGCGGCCTCTTCGAACGCCGGCACCATCATGCCGCGGCCGAAAAAACCGAGGTCGCCGCCATTCGCCGCCGATCCGGAATCCTGCGAATGCTTCTTCGCCAGCTCGGCGAAGCGAGCCGGGCTCTTGCGCGCCTCGGCGGCAAGCTTCGCGGCTTCCGCCTCGGTTTGCACCAGGATGTGGCTGGCGCGGCGCTGCTCGGCCACGCGGTACTGGTTGGCGCGCGTCTCGTAGGCGGCCTTGAGCTCCGCCTCGGGCAAGGCATCGCGCTTGCCGAGCGCCTCCGCGGAAAGCACGAGGTACTCCGCGCGCACGCGCTCGGGCACGCGGAATTCCGCGGTATTCGCTTTGTAGTAGGCGCGGATCTGCTCGTCGCTCACCTTGACCTGCGCGAGCAGGGGCTGGGCGCTGATCAACGATTCCTGAATTTCGCGGCGCTGTCCCTCGATCGCCTCCAGCCGCTCGCTGACGGTGCGCGAGGCGATGGCGGTGGCGCGCACGGCGTCGCTGAGCTGCGCCAGCGCGAGGTCGTGGCGCAGGCGTGCCTCGAAGGTCGCCGGCGTCATGTTCTGCGCGCGCAGCAGCGCCTCGTAGCTCGCCCTGGAAAAACCGCCTTCGCCCTGGAACGCGGGCACCGCGGCGATGGTCTCGCGCAACGCGTCGTCGCTCACGGTGAGATGCCCGCGCAGCGCGGCATCGGCGAGCAGGCGCTGGCTGACGAGCGAATCGAGCAGCGCGCGCCGCGCCCCCGGCGTGTCGAGGGCATCGGTGTCGATATTAGGGCCGAACGCGGCACGCAGCCGATCCTGCTGGCGGCGCAGTTCTTCGGCAAACTCGCCCTGCGTGATCGCCGAGCCGTTTACAGTGGCAACGTCCTCGCGGGCCCCGATGGTGCGCGTGTAGGACTCCAGGCCGAAGAAGGCGAACGGGATCACCAGCAGGACGAGCACGACCTGCGCCAGGCGCTTGCGCTTGTGAATGAGCTCGAACATCAATGAATCTTGCGGCGAAGAATGTGGCGGAGCGGACGGGACTCGAACCCGCGACCCCCGGCGTGACAGGCCGGTATT
>JBDTMD010000026.1:0-10162 GCA_039934435.1 Burkholderiales bacterium | reverse complement strand
GCAGCCCAGGTCGACCACCGCGGCCGGCGCCGCGGCCGGAATGCGCGCCAGGAGGTCCACCGCGGGCCGCATGCGCTCACCGGCGAATTTCAGGTATTGGGCGGGATCCCAGCTCACGTGCAGACGCGGTTGCGGCCGGCCTTTTTCGCCCGGTAGAGCGCCTCGTCGGCCGCCTTCAGTACCTGCGCCGGCGGCTGGCGTTCGACCTCGGGCTCGGCCGCGCCGATCGACACCGTCACCGACAGCAGCTTGGTCGGCACGATGTCGCCGCGCCGGCGGATGCCCGATTCCTCGCGCCGCGGGCGTTCTTCGCTGCGCACCGCCATCTTGTAGCGCTCGATGGCCACGCGCGTTCGCGCCAGGTAGGGCAGCGCTTCCTGCAGGCCGCGGCCGGGAAACAGCACGCTGAACTCCTCGCCGCCGTAGCGAAAGGCGAGGCCGCCGCCGCCTACTTGCGCCAGGCGCGCCGCCACCAGCTTCAGCACCTGGTCGCCGATATCGTGGCCATGGGTGTCGTTGAATTTCTTGAAGTGATCGACGTCGATCATGGCGATCGTGTAGCGCGGGCCGAGGGCGCGCAGCTGCTCATCCAGCGCGCGCCGGCCCGGCAGCGCGGTCAGCTCGTCGCGGAATGCGAGGCGGTGCGACTCCTGCACGAACGCGATCAGCACCACCGCGCCCGACGCCGACAGGAACGTTGCGAACACCACCGGCGCGGCGGCCCATTCGGCGGCGATGAAGAAAGCGACCAGCGCCGCTGCCAGGCCAAAGTCGAGCGGCGTGTGCTTGGGCCAGGCGCGCCAGACCGCGGCGACGAACGCGGCGGCGAACATGAGGCGGCCGGCGAGCGGTGTCGGCGGCGAGCGAAACACCCAGTGCTCGAGCACGCCCTGCCAGGCGAGACCCGAGAGCTCGCTGCGGCCGGCGGCGGCGATCCACAGGATCAGCAGCGTCTCGCCGCCGAGCAGCACCAGCCAGCGGTAACTGCCGTGATAGGCGACGCCGCGCTCGGGCAGCGCCATGGCGATGAGCGCATTCAGCGGCACCAGCACGACCAGCGCCGTGTACACCGCCTTCTCGGCGAAGCCGCCCAGGCCCTGCGCATAGTGATAGCCCGCATAGGCGGCGAGCAGCGAGGCGAGCAGAACGAGCGCCCGGCCGCGATTGAAGCGCAGCGCCAGGGCAACGCCGAGGGCGAGGAAGGCATAGGGCCCGAGCGTGCGCAGTCCTTCCAGCGATGGCGGCAGCGAAGGGCCGATCCACACCGCGAGCCCGGCGGCGGCGAGGATCACCGCCGGCGCCAGCGCCGGGCGGAATTCGCTAACTGCCAATGCGGTCCGGCCTGAAGCCCACGTCGCACACCTTGCCGCGCTGCCCGCGCTTGCCCATGTGCGCGCCGAGCCGCGCGGCATCCAGCGTCTGCACGGCGCGGTTCTTGCGCCGGATGCCGCTGACGGCGAGCGATTTGCCGTCGCTGACCGCGACCGCGGCGAGCGTGCCGTTCTCGGGCAGCGCGAGCAGCTGCACGCCGACGCCGCCGTTCGGGCGCACGGGCACGTCGGCGAGCGGGAAGACGAGCAGCCGCGCGTCCGACGACAGCGCGGCGACGTATTTGCCCGCGGCCACCGGCGCCGGCGGGCGCGCCTGGGCGCCCTCGCCGACGGCCATGAAGTCCTTGCCCTGGCGCGTACGCGACACGAGGTCGCCGAGCTTGCAGACGAAGCCCAGGCCGGCGCTCGAATTCATCAGCAGTCCCTGCGCCGGGTCGCCGCAGCCCATCCATACGATGTCGTCGGCGGACGAATTGACGAGCGTGTTCACCGGCGCGCCGTCGCCGCGCCCCGTGGGCAGCGCGGCCGCCTCCACGGTGAAGGTCTTGTCTGACTTGGCGAGCACGATGACCGCGTCGGTGGTCCGGCACTCCAGCGTCTGCAGCAGCCCGTCGCCGTCCTTGAACGCCAGCGTCGACGTATCGAGGTTGTGCCCGGTGCGCGCGCGCAGCCAGCCTTTCTTCGACAGGATGACGGTGAGCGGCTCCACGACCACCGTGCGCTCGACCTGCGCGCGCTCCTCGGCCTTGATCCGCGTGCGGCGCTCGTCGCCGTACTTCTTGGCGTCGTCCTCGAGCTCGCGCACGACTAGCTTCTTCAGCTCCTTTTCATTGCCGAGGATCGCCTTCAAGTCCTTCCTCGCGGCCTCCAGCGCTTTGCGCTCGTCGTTGAGTTTGACGCCGTCGAGCTTGGTCAGCTGCCCGAGGCGGATGTTGACGATGTCCTCGGCCTGGCGCTCGGAGAACTTCCACTTCGCCATCATCTTTTGCTTCGCCTCGGCCTGATCGTCGGCCGCGCGGATCAGCTTGATGATGTCGTCGATCCTGACGAACGCGAGCAGGCGCCCGAGCACGATGTGCAGCCGCGCCTCGCACTTGTCGAGGCGGTGCTGCGTGCGCCGGCGCACGGTCTGCAGGCGCCACTCGCCCCATTCGCGCAGGATCTCGGCCAGGCCCTTGGTTTCCGGCAGGCCGTCGAGACCGATCCAGGTAAGGTTCACTGCGTATCGCGACTCGAGCGAGGTTCGGGCGAGCAGCGCAGCCATCAGCTCCTCGGGCTTCTGGCGCGACGAGCGCGGCTCGATCACCAGCCGCAGCTTCGACTTGCGGTCACTTTCGTCGCGCACGCCGCCCTGGTCGATCTGGTCGAGAATGTACTGGCGCAGCCGCTTTTGCTCCTGCGTGACTTCCTTCTTCCCCAGACCCGGGCGGGGATTCGCCAGGGCCTCGATTTCCTCCATCACCTGGCGGACGGAGACCCCGTGCGGCAGTTCCGTGATGACGACGCGCCATTGGCCGCGCGCCAGCTGCTCGGTCTCCCATTTGCATTTGACGAGCAGCGAACCGCGGCCGGTCTCGTAGGCCAGGCGGATCTCCTCGGCAGGGGAGATGATCTGGCCGCCGCCCGGGAAATCGGGGCCCGGCATGATCTCGAGCAGTTCCGCGAGCTTGGCGCGCGGGTGCTTGATGACGTGGGCAGCGGCGGCGGCGACCTCCTTCAGGTTGTGCGGCGGGATGCGCGTGGAAAAACCGACCGGGATGCCGAACGAGCCGTTTAAGAGGCCAAAGGGCAGGCGCGCGGGCAGCAGCAGCGGCTCCTCGAACTTGCCGTCGTAGTTCCTGGCGAAATCGACCGTGCCCTCGCCGATTTCGGCCAGCATCAGCTCGGCGTAGCGCGAGAGCTTGGCCTCGGTATAGCGGTAGGCCGCGGCCGCGTCGCCATCGCGCGAGCCGAAATTGCCCTGGCCATCGATCAGCGGATAGCGCATCGAGAACGGTTGCGCGAGGTGCACCAGCGCTTCATAAGTCGACGAGTCGCCGTGCGGGTGGTACTTGCCGAGCACCTCGCCGACGTAACGCGCGCACTTGGCGAAACCCTGCGCCGCCGTATCGCCCATGGCGTACAGGATGCGGCGCTGCACCGGCTTCAGGCCGTCGGCGATCTCGGGCAGGGCGCGCGCCTTGACCGTCGAGACCGCGTAACCGAGGTAGGCCTGCGAGGCGTGGCGCTCGATCGGCGCCGCGTCGTCGCCGTTTTCCGGTGTAAAGAGGTCGGGGGTGCGGGTATCCATATCCATGGTCAGTCGAAGAGGTCCGGTTGCTTGTCGGCCATCGCGACGGCGAGTTCCACCGCCTGCTTCGCCTTGTCGAGGTCATCATTCGCGCCCGCCCTGCCCGCGGCCTCCCAGGTGTAGCGCCCCTGCGCGGCGAGCGTCACTTTTCCCAGCTTCTGCCTGACGAGCCAGAGCACGTGGCCCTTGTAGGCGCGCTCCCAGAACGGCTTCGGCTTTTTCCTAGACATCGGCGGCGACGGTTTTCCAGTGCTCGCGCATCCAGTTGCGCCGGCCTTCGGCCTCGCCCGAGTCCATGAGCAGCTCGAAGGTGGCGCGCGCCTTGTGCAGCTGCTTGGCGTCGAGCTGCATGCGCACCAGGCGGCGCGTGTCCGGATTCATGGTCGTTTCCCACAGCTGCTCCGGGCTCATTTCGCCCAGGCCCTTGAAGCGCGAGATTTCCCAGGAGCCCTCCTTTACTTTTTCCTTTTTCAGCGCGGCGAGCGTTTCCTCGAGCTCGTCGTCGTCAAGGCAGTAGGCACGGCGCTGCGGCCTGCCCTTGCCCTGCGCCGGGATTTCGACCTTGAACAGCGGCGGCTGCGCCACGTACACGTGCCCGGCTTCCACCAGCTTGGGCGCGTGCATGAAGAAGAAGGTCAGCAGCAAAGCCTGGATGTGGCCGCCGTCGACGTCGGCGTCGGTCATCAGGATCACCTTGCCATAGCGCAGGCCCGACAGGTCGGCTGCGTCCTCGGCGCCGTGCGGGTCGACGCCGATCGCAGTGGCGATCGCCTGCAGCTCCTTGTTGGCGAGCACGGTGCGAGAGTCCTTCGACATCGTGTTCAGCACCTTGCCCCGGAGCGGCAGCAGCGCCTGCGATTCCTTGTCGCGCGCTTCCTTGGCCGAGCCGCCGGCGGAATCGCCCTCGACGAGAAACAGCTCGTTGCGCGTCACGTCGCCGGAAGCGCAATCGACCAGCTTGCCGGGCAGCGTGGCGATGCCGGAGGACTTCTTGCGCTCCACCCGCTTGCCCTTGGCGAGGCGCGCCAGCGCCTGCTCGATCGCCAGCTCGGCGATCTTCCTGCCCTCCTCGGGATGCTCGTTCAGCCACAGCTCGAACGCGTCCTTGACGCACAGCGCGAGCAGTTTCGCGGCGTGGCGCGTGGTGAGCTTCTCCTTGGTCTGGCCGTGGAATTGGGTGCGCACGATGCGCGCCGAGAGAGTGAAGCAGGCGCGCGCCCACAGGTCGTCGGCGATCAGCTTCACGCCCTTGGGCGCGAGCGCGCGCGCCTCCATGAACGCGCCCAGCGCCTCGAAGATGCCGGTGCGAAAGCCGGCCTCGTGGGTGCCGCCCGAGCGCGTCGGGATCAGATTGACGTGGCTGTCGGCGAACACCTCGCCCTCGGCCACCCAGCCCACCGCCCAGGCCGCGCCTTCGCTGGGCTCGATGTCCGGGATGTTGGTGGCGCTGAAATAGCGCTCGCCCGAAAACAGCGGCGCCGCCAGCTCGCGCCCGGCAAGCATGAAATCGAAGTACTGCGCCATGCCGCGCTCGTATTTCCAGCTCTTCTTTTCCTTGCCCTCCACCTCCAGCACCGTGGCGAGGCCGGGCAGCAGGTAGGCCTTGGAGCGCACGAGGTGCTCGAGCTCGGCCAGCGGAATGCCGGGGGCGTCGAAATACTTCGCATCGGGCCACAGGCGCACGACGGTGCCCGTGCGCCGTTCCTTGATGCGCTCGCTGTTCAGCTTTTGCTTGAGCTCGCCGCCCTCGAAGGCCACCGTGTGCCGCTGGCCGTCGCGATAGACCGTGACCTCGAGGCGTTTCGACAGGGCGTTGGTTACCGCCACGCCGACGCCGTGCAGGCCGCCGGAGATATGATAGACGTCCTCGCCCGAGCGCGAAAACTTGCCGCCGGCGTGCAGCATGCCGAAGGCGACTTCCACCGCCGGCTTTTTCTCCACCGGGTGCATGTCGACCGGGATGCCGCGGCCCTCGTCCTCGACTTCCACCGAGCCGTCCCTGAACACGCGCACGCTGATCTTCTTGCCGTGGCCGGCGAGCGCCTCGTCGACCGCGTTGTCGATCGCCTCCTGCACGATGTGCAGCGGATGCACGGTATGCGTGTACATCCCCGGCATGCGGCGCACGGGCTCCAGGCCCTTCAGGGCCTGGATCGCCGAGGCGTCATAAACCGGCTGCTTTGCCATTTATGTTGTGGTTGAGTAAGTTCGAAGCACTAGATATTGTATCGCTCGCGCATCTGCGCTGCCGACGTGCGGCCCGGCACATGCACCGCCACCGCAGCTGCCGTCGCCGCCGCCGCGAGCGCCTTGTCCAGCGTGATCAGCGTCGCCCCCTGGCGTGTCGCGAGCTCGAGATAGGCGGCGTCATACGTGCTTAGCTCATGGCGCTCGGCCAGGTCGCTGATGGCGCGCAGCTCGGGCACGACGGCGTCGACTCGCAGGCGCAGCCTGGCCGCCTCGTCGAGCACCTGCAGCCGCTCGTCGCGCGTTAGACGGTGCCGGCGCTCCGCGACCAGCAGCGCATTGGGAAATTCCAGCCGCCAGACGCCCGGCACCCAGCATTCCTCGAGCGCGACGAGATCGAGCGCCGCCTCGGTGAAGGCGGTCTTTTCGTCGGCAAAAAACCAGGACAGCGAAATCGAGCAGTCGAGCACCAGCGCCATCAGTAGCGGCGTCCCGCCTTGATCAGCTCGGCGATCGTGGTGCCGGACGCAGCGGGCTTGCCGCGGCCGACGCGGTTGCGCTTGATGTCTTCCACGACCTGGCGCACCTGCGCCGCGCCTTCTTCGGAGCGGGCAGGCACGAGGCGCGCCACCGCCTTGCCGCGGCGGGTGATGGTAACCACCTCTCCCGCCTCGACTTTGTCGAGGAGCTCGGCGAGCTTGGTTTTCGCTTCAAAGGAGCCGACAGTGACCATGTATGCAACCAACTAGACAACCAGTTGCAAGGCTACCATTCTCACCCGCTACAAGGCAAGCCTCCTTACGCGCACCCAATCTACGAGCTGCGAAAGGTCGGCAAGCGCCGGCAACTCGATTCTGCCGTCGCGGATCGCCGGCACCTGTGTGCTCACCTGCTCGGTCATCGTCAGATAGAACGTTTGCTCGGCCGCCATGCTCCCGGGCTGTTGCAGATTGATGAGCGTGCCAAGCGCGCTTTCGGCGTAGATACCCACCGCGGTACTTGCGCCCCGGGCCGCGGCCAGCGCGGCGATGGCGCGCGTCTCGGCGAGGCCGACGCGCCCGGGCTTGGTCGACAGCGCCCTGGCGCCGCGCTCCAGGTACAGCGCCGCGTCTTCCTTCGATGCGCAACTGCGATCGACGAGGATCGGCAGCGGGCTTTCCCGCTGCAATGCTTCAAAACCCGCGTCGGGCTGCAGCGGGCACGGGTCTTCGGCCACCGTCACACCCGCGGCCGAAAGCGCGCGCACATAGTCGATTGCCGCGGCGCGCACATAGGCGCCGTTCGCGTCGACGTAGAGCTCCACGCCGTCGCCGACTGCACCGCGGATCTCGGCGAGCGCTCTCAGGTCGACATCCACGCCCTGCCCGCCCTTCACCTTGAGCACCCGCACGCCGTATTTTGCGCATGCCTCGGCCGCTTCCTGCGCCATGCGCGCCGGCGACTGGCGGGTCACCGTCCACGCCACTTCGCGCTCGCGCGCCGTGCCCCACAGTTTCCACAGCGGCTTGCCGGCCAGTGCCGCGCGCAATGTCCAGCAGGCGCTCTCGATCATGCCCTTGGCAAGACGATTCTCCGGCACGCCGGCGAACGCCGCCGCCACTGCCGCCTCGTCGGCGAGATCGGTCGCGCGCAGCCGCGGCATCAGGAAGTCCTCGAACACCGCCTTGAGCGAGGCGGGCGAGACGCCGCTCCAGGTGTCCTTGAGCGTGCCTTCGGCGATGCCCGCCGCGCCGCCGGCTTCGAGCTTCAGCAGCGCAAACACGCCCGAACTCTCGCGGGCATTGGCCCACACCACCTCGCGCGCGTATGGCAGGCGGTAGAAATGCAGGGACCAGCGCTCGAGCTTCATTTGAGCTGGTAGCGCAGCGGCTCGCCGCGCGCCAGGCGGTCCAGGTTGTCCGCGATCTCGCTCCAGCGCCGATCGACCATGCCGGTGGTCCAGGCCGAGGTGTGCGGCGTCATGCAGACATTGTCGAGCTCATGGAACGGGTGTCGCGAGGGCGCGACCTTCAGGTTGTCCCTGCTCGGGTACGCGTACCAGACATCGAGCGTCGCGCCGCGGATGCGCTTTTCCTTGAGCGCCGCGTAGAGCGCGTCTTCGTCGACGATCGCGCCGCGACCGACGTTGACCAGAACGGCCGAGCGCTTCATGGCGGCAAAGCGCCGCGCGTCGATCAGCTTCTCGGTCTCGGCCGCGAGCGCCGCGCAGACGACGACGAAATCGCATTCGGCGAGGAACGCGTCGATTTCACCCAGCGCATACTGGCAATCGACATGCGGCACTTCGCGCCGCGTGCGATTGCAGCCGATGACGCGCGTACCGAAGCCTTTGGCGCGCGCAGCCACAGCGCGGCCAATGGCGCCGAGGCCGAGGATGCCGACGGTCCTGCCGTACAGCTCTTCGTTGATCGGGCCGTTCACGCGGCCGCTGTAGCGCCAACTGCGCTCGCGGCGAAAGGTCTCGGCGGCAGGGACGAAATTCACGTGGCACCACAGCAGCAGGGTGAGCAGCACGTACTCCGCGGTGCCCTCGGCATGGCCGTAGCAGTTGCACACGCGTACGCCCACCGGTACGGCGGCGAAATCGATGAAGTCGACGCCAGTACCCGGTGACTGGATGAGCTTCAACCGCGGCGCGGGTGGAAACGACGCATTCCACACGAGCGAGATCAGCACGTCGGCGACTGCCAGCGCGCGCGCCAGGCCCGCCTGCGCGTCGCTCTCGAGAAAACGCTGGAGCGTCCAGCGCGTTTTCACCTTGGCGAGCAGCGTGTCGGTGAGATGGTGGATCAGCGATCCATAGAACACGGCTTTCACGCGTGCTATCGTGCCCGGGCGGAGGAAATCGAGCAATGGCGTTTCAAGTGGAGGTGGCGGTGCGCGGCGCCGACCGCCTCGGCGAATGCCCGCTGTGGGACGAGCGCGAACGCATGTTGTGGTGGGTGGACAGCCGCTGGCCGGCGCTCAAGCGCCTCGACCCGGCGAGCGGCGCGGTGATGATGCTCGTGCTGCCCGAGATCGTGGGCAGCATCGCCTTTCGCGAAAGCGGCGGCATGCTTGCGGCGACCAAGAGCGGCATCCACCTGCTGGATCCTGCAAGCGGTGCGCTCGTGGCGAAAGTGAACCCCGAGCGCGACGTGCCGGACAATCGCTTCAATGACGGGCGTTGCGATCGTGCCGGACGCTTCTGGGCCGGCACCATGAGCAACGTCAATCGCGAACCCGCCGGCTCGCTGTATCGCGTCGACGCTGATTTCAACTGGGCGAAGCTGCGCAACGCAATCGTGGTCCCCAACAGCCTCGCATTCAGCCCGGACGGACGCAGGATGTATTTCGCCGATACGTGGCGTAACACCATCTGGGCGTACGACTACGACCCGGCGGACGGGGCGGCAAGCAACGAGCGCATATTCGCCGACACCGGCAGCGGGCGGCCCGACGGCTCCTGCGTGGATGCCGACGGCTGCCTGTGGAACGCCGACTACGGCGGCTCGCGCGTCGTGCGCTATACGCCCGCGGGCAAGGTGGACCGCAGGGTGGCGCTGCCGGTGACGAACGCCACCTGCTGCTGCTTCGGCGGCGAGGATCTGGGAACGCTGTATGTCACCACGGCGACGCAGCGCCTGTCGCCCGAAGAGCTGGCGCAGCAACCGCTCGCCGGCAGCCTGCTCGCGCTGCGGCCGGGCGTGCAAGGAATGGCGGAATCGCGCTTCGCGGGCTGAGCCCGCGGGGTCCGCCGCGCCTCAGAACAGCAGATTCGGCAATACAAGCGAGATCTGCGGAATGTAGGTGACCAGCACCAGGAACACCAGCAGCACCGACAGCCACGGCAAGGCCGCGTGCACCACTTCGCCGATCGACATCCTGGTGATGCCCGCCGTCACGAAAAGATTGAGCCCGATCGGCGGCGTCACCATGCCGATCTCGAGGTTGACCACCATGATGATCCCCAGGTGCACCGGGTCGATGCCAAGCTGCGTGGCGATCGGAAACAGGATCGGCGCCAGAATCAGGATGATGCCGGTCGGTTCCATGAATGCGCCCGCCGCGAGCAGCAGCACGTTGACCACGATAAGGAAGGCCCAGCCCGGCATGCCCCAGGCGACGATCTGCTCGGCGATCGCCTGCGGGATGCGCTCGGTGGTCAGCACGTGGGCGAACAGCAGCGCATTGGCGATGATGAACATCAGCATCACCGTCACCTTGGAGGCCTCCACCAGAACGCCGGGCACCTTGCGAAAGCCGATGTCGCGATAGACGAACACCGCGATGAGGAACGCGTACACGGCGGCCACGGCCGCCGCCTCGGTCGGCGTGAAGATGCCGCCGTAGATGCCGCCGAGGATGATGACGA